>NZ_JAIUMX010000111.1:0-11669 GCF_022565315.1 Cyclonatronum sp.
ATCCGTTCCGCAAGCGCGAGCAGGGCCGTTTCACTCAGCTCCTGCTGCTGAAGTTCGGTTCTGATTTCATCCGCGCTTTGCTGCGCGTCTTGTCCCGCTGCCGGCAGGCAAAACACAAGCAGCTGAAGGCCCGTCAATAAGCCTGCAAGGCAGGGCCGGCTCATCACCTTAATCATATTCATCTGAATTTTAGGAAACGTCCTTTTGTGATACCTCCCCGGGCATCCGGGCCAAAACGCCGAGGCGGTTCAGCTCGGTTACAATCATCTCCGTCATATCGCTTTTGAAGAGAAACTCGTAGCGGATGTCGAGCACGTAGGCCTTCACCCGAAGTTTTACAAACAAACCGCGATTGTGGATTTCGTTGAGCGCGATAATGGCGACCGGTTTGTTGAGGTACAGATATGGAAAGGAAAAAACGGCGCGCCGGGCGATGTCCTTGGCAAGCATTAGGTCAGCCGTTGCCGGGATGAAGATTTCAGCCACGACCTGACAGTCGAGCGCGCTTGAGTTGGCGTTGGAAACGGCACGGTTCATGAGCTCCCCGTTGGGGATGGCTACGGTGTTGTCGTCCGGGGTTTCAATGAGGCAGCTGCGGATGCCGATGCTTTTCACTTCGCCATAATGCTCGCCCACCTGAATTTTATCGCCCACCTGAAACGGGCGGTCGAGGATGATCATAATCCCCCCGAAAATATTGCGCAAAATATCCTGAGAGGCAAAACCGACCGCGATACCAAAAGATGCGGTGATGGCAAGCACGGTTTCAAACGGCGGACTGATAATGCCGGCTATCACCACATAAATAACGAAGGTCCAGATGCTGATGCGGGTTATGGGCGTGAGGCGTTTGATGAACAGCCGGTAATTGGTGGCCCGCTCCGCAAGGTTATCGAGGATGCGGATCACGAAACGGTTCACAAACCAGGCCGAGACCAGCAGCAAAACCGACAGCAATATTTTGGGGAAAGAAACCAGCCCACGGATCTGACTCACCTCTTCTTCGAGTTCATCGGCTACAGCTTCGGTTTCGGTTTCGCCTGACTCCTCCTCCGGTGCGGATGCTGCATTTTCGGGAGCAGCATCCGGTTCGGCCTGAATGATAATGAGCGTATCGGGCAGGACAGCGGGTGGGGCATCCTGCACGGGCACCTCAGCCGCAAGCTGCACCAAGGCGGCTCCGGAAGCCTCCGAGACGGACCATGCCCGGGCTTGCTCACCAAAAAGGGAAGCCGTCAGAAACAAAATGATGAAGCAGGCGCTTTTCATGCTTTTCCTTTTCAATTAGTGCAGGATGTTTTTACCGGACAGCAGCGCGTAATCTGCCGGTACACCAGGTGATTGATGGTGTAGCCTTCGTTTACTTTCACAATCAGGCCTTTGGCTGCGAGCCGCCCGAGCATCAGGCGGGCTTCAGAGAGCGGCTGATGCAGGGCAAGCGCCAGCTGTTCGGCGGTGAGCACATCATGCCGCACCAGCGAAGCGAGGGTGAACTGCACCTCACGGGAGGGCGATTCGAGCACGTCGATGTCGGCTATTTCAATCGGGGAAATGGTGATGGTATTGGCATCGGTTTTGGAGATCGAGTTCACCCAGAAAATCATGGCAATGCTGAAGTTTCCGTCGGCCATTTCAGCCAGCTGTTCAAAGTACTCGCGCTGCAGGTACTGCTGCAGGGCTTTTTTATCGCCCAGCAATTTTCGGAAAGCCCGGCTTTTGGTGATTTCGGAGGAAGGCGTAAACTCGATTTCAAAGCCGCTCGCCCGGTGCCGCATCATGATGCCCTGCTCAATCTGTGAGGGTGTGAGGCTGTCAACCTGAAGGACCTGCGAAAAGAACTGATCGGCACTGAACATGCGCGAGAAAAAGTACCAGGCATCCCGGCTGCAGCACACCACCCAAAACACCTGTTTGGAGGTCTGCGAAATGAGCTCCCAAAACTGACGGATAGCTTCATAGCCGTTGATGTTTCGCAGGTACAGGTTTTGCAGCCCTTCGAAAATGATGATGCGTTTCTTGCGGCTGCGTTCGAATTTTTCGACCAGCGCTTCCAGGGTGTCGGTTTCGGAAAAGCCGGCCGCTTTGGATATCACCCGCAGCATGGGTGCAGGCTCAAAAATGGTTTCCGCCAGATCGATGTGCACCAAGTCGGTTTTGAGGGCTTCCTGTAGTTTAAAGAAGTGAATGAGCGTGCTCTTTCCGCTGCCTTTCTGCCCCACTATGGCCATGCTCCAGGGGATGCCCTTGTGCCACTGCTGATACCCCGTAACCAGATGCCCCAGATTTCCGGGGCCGTCGAGGTAAAACCGCTTCTCAATCTGCAGCGAGCGCCGGAACAGCCGCTGATAGATAAAGGGCAGTTTTTCGTCATTGGCTTTATTTTGGATGAGGTACTCTGTGAGGTTCAGGCGCTCACGGGTGCTTTCAGTTTTCGGGGGTTCAAGGCCCAGAAAGCGCGCAACAGGCGCATAAGCAGCCACAAACCGCATGCGGCCGTAGCGGAAACCCAAAGAAAACTTATCACCGGCAAGGGCCGCCAAACGCTGACCGCGCTCCTTCCAGTTGAGGGCACCCTCCTGCACGAGCAGGGCTTTATCCTGCAGTTCGAAGGCATCATAGGTTCGTTCGCGCATCACCTCGCGCAGCCGCTTCATAGCCGAGGCGGGACCGGTGCGGATAAGCTTCACCCAGGCGTCCTGCTTTTCGCGGATTTCTGCAACATTGGCCTCCAGGGCATTGATGGCCCGCTGCAAACCGGTTTCGGCAATTTCCAGCGGATCGGCCTCGCCGTCCTCCGTGATGGCGAACACCGCCGCCTGAAGGTTGGTATCCGCAATGCCGGCGGCTTCGGGGAGTTCTGCCCGCTGTTTTTCGATAAAAACATCAAAGCCGTGCCCGGCCGGGTCAAGCGGCCGGAAGGCTTTGCTCTGCAAAAAGCGGGTAATCAGTTTCCGCCATTTAAAGCTGTCCGTGCGGATTTCCGGATCGGGGAAGCGAAGGATCCGGGCTTCTGCCAGGGTGAGTTCCTCTTCAAAACGCTGCACAAAAAGGCTGGCGTCGCTCAGCAGCTGCCGGATCTGCTCGGTAAACGCACGGGCGGCGCCTGCATCTTCATCATCATCCTGACCCTCACTGCCGGCAGCAGGCAGCCCCTCCTGAATGGCTTTCTGAACGGCCTCAATCTTCGCCTTTACTTTCGCGGAAGCGGAGTCCTCTTTCAGGATTTCACGCTGTTCGGTGAGCAGACTGATGGCGCTTTTGACCGGCACGTAACAGGCATCCCTGAAAAAATCGTGGGTAAGGGACAGGAGCTGCGCTTCGAGATCCTTCAGCTTGCTTTCAAGCGCAACGAGATCCAGTTCAACCCGGAAATCAGTGATCACGCTGTTCAAACAGCGCTGCCATTTTTGGGTAACGGAAGCGGCCGGCTTCAGGGCTGCCTTCTGAAGCTGCTGCACCCGGTGCGCACCAAACCGCTTAGCTGGCAGCTCAAAGGTGCCGGTAAGTTCCGTAAAACGGATGTTCTTCTCCAGAAGCGGACCAAGAACGGGATGCTCCCCAACCGTTATCCGGCTGAGTGCTTCGAGCCCGCTGAGGGCTGTAGTGATGCGCTCAGCCTGCGCAGCAGCTGGAAGCAGAACAAAGGAAGCCGGCTCAGTCTTGCTGCCCGGGGCTTCACCGGAGGCCGGCACTTCTTCCGGTTTCAGAACGGAATTAGGAACTCCCACATCAAGCAGCATGGCCGCGATAGTCACAGAAATTTTACTGCATGCAAAAGAGACAGTATCGCGAAACACCGTTTCATCCCCGAGAATCAGCGCAGTACTGAGGGCCCTTAGCGGGAGCTCTTGGGTGAAATGGTAGGGCGAAGGCTTTTCGGAATTCCTGGTATTAAAGGCGTGGATTTTTTTCCCAACGCCAAAGCCGATCCGCTTGAACGCCTTCCCGGTTTTTATGTAGAGGGAATTTCCGGGTGCGCTGCGGAAGCGTTCATCCCCCTGCACACAAAGCAGCTTTTCGGGCAGGGTCTCAAGGGCGGTTAAGGCCTCTTTCTCCCACGCACCGGCTGCCCCGGCAAGCAGCTTTGCCATTTCCGGCGCTGCGAGCGCGCGGCGAAGCGCCTCAAGCTGTTCGAGCACCAGCCGTCTTCGCTCGGGCTCCCCCCCCTGATGCGCAGCAGCTGCACCCGTGCAACCCGCAGCTTTTCAGCAACCGGCGCTGTGAGCTCTTCATGGAACCGCTGCAGGGCCCGGGTAAGCTCGTCCTCATAAAAACCGGCTAAAGCGGCGGCGGGTTTATCGTAGGCTACTGCCTCTTGCATGTATGCTGCCTGTATGCTCTTAAGCTTGATGATGGGTGAAATCTGATTTATATCTCCGAAAATAGCAAAATTTAAGACAGCGTACGACAGCGAAGGCGGGGAACAATACAGCAGCTGACAGGGTGTCATCATTCCGGGGCTGATGCATAGCGCTTTGGTTTGGTTTGATTCCCCGCAATAAAAACCGCGCAAATCCGGCCCGGGCCTATCAGCATACCATAACACGGGCTTTTAGGGGTCTTCATCACCCCAGCCCTTCTCGTGATAATTCCCCGAAACCACAACAGTCTGGACTTGAGGAAAGCGGCTTTTTCATTTTCGGGCTAAATACGCGTTTCTTTGGGACGCATCCTCACTGATACGACTAAGGCAGGAAAAGAAACAACAAAGTCTGCAGCTTCCCCAAAGTTCATGCGGCTAAGGTGTAAGTACTATATAAATTTAAGTATTTATACCAGTATTCGGTTTACAAAATCATGAGACAAGGGTTAACAGATATGCTACATGGAAATAGTATAGAAACAAATAACAGGCGAGACCCTTGTTTCTGATACGAGAGCCCAACTATTCAGCTTAAATTCAATCAGATACCATGCCGTATTTTTTACTAAAAGAGTCCCGAGGGTAATTACGGATTGTTTTACTTCATTTTTTAACTATACTATTTTATTAGTAATAATTAATCATTCCGAACTTCCCTTATCTATCAGGGATTGTCTTGTATCTTAACAGAACAAAACGACACTTAGGAACAAAATGCTTCAGGCGATTGTATGGATAATTGCCCAAAGCTTTTTATGGCTCAATAAAATGCCATTGGCATAATCTGAATTGGTCAAAACTTAACAATTAGCAGTTCTTTCTGAAAAACATGCGGTATGAAAAAATTAAAGCGGCAGCTAAAAGAATTTTAGTTTGGCTTGCTCTGTCAATTATTTATACGCTCATAACGACAGAAGTTGATGTAGCACAAGCACTAGCAGAAACAAAATCAGGCCCGGACTCAGCTGTTCTTGCCGCATTCGTCGCAACATCCGAGGCTTCTAACGCTGATATAATACCCCGCTATCTTGCTATAGCAGCTGAAAATCCTGATTTGGCTGTAACCTACGCTGACGAGCTGGAAACCATCATGCTGAATGAAAACCGTGCGGATTTACTTCCTTTTCTGCTACTTATTGTAAGGGATCTTACTATAACACATGCTGCTACAGATAATCCTTACATGCGTTTCACTCAGTATTTCGAAACGTTCAGGCCAAGATTAAACCCGGAGGCACAACTCATATCCGGAACCCATCTTGCTGCCCTTGCAAACAATTTAAGGTTATATCAGGATGCGATAGAATTAATGGAAGCTCTTGAACCGCAAAAAGCACGCTCTGCAACACCGGCAGTACTAAGCAATTATTACCGTATTCTGGGTAACAGCTATTACCTATCCGGCGCCTGCAACCGCGCACTCGAATTTTACTTTAATGCACTCAATTACTTCCCGGAGGCAGCTCAAAACAACCCTGATTTACCGAACCTCAGTATACATAAAACCCCGTATGCGGTTCATCTTTTAAAAATCGGAAACTGTTTCCGCATGCTTGGAAATCCTGAAGAAGCCCTCACTTTTTTTCAGCTTGCCAAAAACGCCTACATCGAAGACTCTGATGATGCCGGCATTTTCTCAGCGGTCACAAATATAGCAAGCGTTTACAGGTCGCTTTCCAGACCCGAGGATGCACTGGATATTTATCTCAGCTATGTCGATTTCGTTGTTCAAACCGGAACCCCTCTTTCACAGGCACAATACTTCATGAACCTTGGCAATATTTATACCGATATTGGGCGGTTTTATGAAGCGGGCGAAAGTTATTTGCAGTCAATACAATTATCTCAGGAACACGGGTTTGATTACGGACTTGCAATCGGACAGCTCAACATAGGCTTTTCAAAATATAAACAGGGTATGTACAGCGAAGCCCTTGAAGCTTATCTGGCCGCCGCCCCTTTAATTGAAGCACTTCAGCTGCCTAATGAATCCCGGCAGCTTTTGAAAAACATGTCGAGCCTTTATGCCGCAATGAATGAATTCGAGCTCGCCTACAGCTACTTCAGCCGGTTTCATGAAGCAGACCGGGAGCTGATAAGCGCAGAGTTTAAAATAGAAGCTGAAAAGCTGAAGGTGAAATATGAATTACACCTGAAAAACTCAGAACTGCTGCTGAAACAGCTGCAGATTGCGGAGCAAAGAAATCAGCTGCGAATGCAATGGATTATCATAGTGGCTTTGCTGCTGCTGTTTTTGCTCATTGCTTTTTCTGCGTATAACAGACACAGAAGTCTTATGAGCTTATATGAAAGAAGCCGGGAGCTTGAAGCTTCCCAAAATTTTTACCGGAATTACAGCGTATCAGATGTTGAGCAAACCGATGATGAAAGCCCCAGCAAAGCACTTTATGCAGCAATACTCGAACAGCTGAACAATCACAGAATTTATACGCAGCCGGATCTGAGCCTGAGCCGCCTTGCCGAAATTATTTCTTCAAATACCACCTATGTTTCAAGAGCGATAGTTACCTACTCAGAAATGAATTTCAGCAACTTTATTAACTATCACAGGGTGCTTGAAGCGAGAAGACTTATACTGAAAAGCGTTGACGAGCTAAGTACTGATGACCTGATTGAAGCATGCGGTTTTAATTCAAGAGCTTCGTTTTACCGCTCTTTCAAAAAGTTTACCGGGATGAGCCCTTCTGAATTCGCACGCTTAAAAAATCAGCAAACGCCCGAAGCGGTTCCAGAAATGGAGGAAAACTGAAGCTTATGGGCAGGCCACTTTTACAAACTGCCGAACACACAGTCTCAGATCATAAATTTCTTTTTTGAGCCTGCTGCAGCATCATTTTTATCGATTTTGAGACAACAAATATGGGTATTGAGACGACAAATTGAGCAGGATCGCATAGCTTAGCAGAAAATAATTTTCTAAAACAAGTTACAACCTTTCTATTGCAGATCCCTCTACGATGATGACGAATCTGAACAAGAATTTCTTTCCTGTGAAAAAGTTGAACACATCCAGCCTTGCTGAATTGTTTTCTCATATCAGCAGGAAAAATACACACCTGCGACAGCGTCTGCCGGATCTACAATCAGAGGCCTTGGCTGTATATGAAATTTTCTGGATTTCTTATTCCACATACTGTACTCACAAAACAGTTTAAAACAACATTACCTGCATTAACATATTATTTTTTTGATCTTACTTCGTTGTTTACGGAGTACTCCAGCCGTGAGATTACGGAATCGACAGTATGCTGAAGAGATTCAAGAATCACAGAAATATCTTTTTCAATTAATCAGCTTACAAAATTTCGGATGAGCTGATTGAGTCGGAAAATCAGTAGCAATCAATAATGACAAACAGAACTGACCTTTTCCATTTAACCAAGAGTTCCTTATAGCCTAGCCCTGCATTTATTTCCATAAATACAACACACATAACAATGGTTAAATAGTTACGCACCAACTATTTACCCATGTATTTCCCAAACTTATTCACAGCAGATAAGTGAAGACATCAACACATAAAACAAAAGTAAACCTTAGCTAACCATGACTACAATTACAGCACCAAAATCACTTAAGTACCTGATACTTACAGCATCTTTATGCTGTATGCTGGCGATACCCTTACAGGTATATGCTAATGATATACAAATCCAGAACCTCAAGCTTGTTGGAAATATACCTGATGAGGGTTTAGGTATTCTTCAGTTCGACCTCAGCTGGGAAAACTCCTGGCGTACGAATAACCTCAACGATGTAGGAATAACCAACTGGGATGCTGCGTGGGTGTTTATCAAGTTCAGGGAAACATCCGATCAGGCTTCAGCATGGTCGCATCTGTACCTGAGCAATAACGCTGCTGATTACAGCACCGGAACATGGCAGGGCGCAGGCCCCGGACCGGCCCTCATAGAACCGGCACTTGCAGACCCGCGGCTCAATTCGGCGGGCAACTTACTTACCCCTTTCTCTCCGGCTGTAAACGGCAACCCCATCGGACAGAATCCTGTAGTAGGTGCTTTTGTTTACAGGCAAAATACGGGCTCCGGGCGTTTCGATGTAAAAGATATGCGCTTTGCTTTTGATCCGGTGGAAAACGGGCTTGACAGCAGTAAACTATATGATTTCCAGGTCTTTGCCATTGAAATGGTATTTGTACCGGAGGGGAGTTTTTTCGCAGGCAGTGGGGGTTCGGAAACGGGGCGGTTTAAAGATGGTTCTACAAATAATCCATTCCTGATTGATGCCGACTGGAACGCAGCGAATGCGGAAGGCGGTCGCAGGATTGCCAACGTGGCAGGACAGCTATGGGGAAGCAGCACTCGAGACGATTCCATCGGACCGACTTCCGCTACTACTCCCCTTGCTGACAGCTGGCCCACCGGTTTCAACGCCTTTTACATGATGAAATACGCCATTACGCAGCAGCAGTATGTGGATTTTTTGAACACACTGAGTTTCACGCAGCAAAATGAGCGTATAGACGGAAGTCCCGCTAGTGCGGCGGGCACCTTTACCCGGGGTACAATCAGAAACAGGATCAGAATTGATACCCCCGGCATTAACCCCGGTAAACCTGCCGTTTATGCAACCGAAAAGCCATTTGTGGCCAACAACTGGATAATATGGCAAGACGGTGCAGCCTATATGGACTGGGCGGGCCTGCGGCCTTTCACGGAACTCGAATACGAAAAGGCTGCAAGGGGCTTTGCAGATCCGGTAGCTAATGAATTTGCATGGGGTACGACTAACATCACGTTTGCTACCGGCATTAGTGATGCGGGTCTTGCAACCGAAACAGCTTCAAATGCGGGAGCCAACGCTGTAGGCTTAAATAGAGGGACGGGCGGGCCGCTGCGAGTTGGTGCTTTTGCCACGGAAACAAGCACCCGCGAACAGGCAGGCGCATCGTTCTGGGGAATCATGGAGCTAAGCGGGAACCTATGGGAACGCCCGGTTACAATCGGTACTGCCACAGGGCGCGCCTTCACGGGTTTGCATGGTAACGGGCTGCTAAGTGCAGCGGGAAACGCCACTATTGCGAATTGGCCGGGTTTAGTTAGCGGGCAAGTCACTGGTGCAGACGGTTCAGGCTTTCGGGGCGCCGGCTGGCAACTTACAACCTTAAACTGGCTTCGGATCTCAGACCGAAGTTTTGCGAATCTGATCGTAAGCGGCCGGACAGACGAAAACAGAAGATATGGCTTCCGGGGTGTGCGGTCGTCGCCGGCAACCGGAACCGGAACCGAAAGTCAAAACTGAGGAGAATCACATGTACCTATATCAAAAACTTACCCAAAAAATCTCCACTACCCGTTCAATTCAGTCGCTTCCCCCTGTTATGAAATACAACCATTTAGTTCTTACCCTCATCATTATCTTATGCTGGACCCATACTTCCGCCGCACAGTTTACCGGCGGTCAGGGAAGAGGTGATACCGCTCAAATTTCAGGGAGCCTGGCCTTACAGATAGAAGGTACCGAGGGCTGGCGCTTCGTTTCATCTCCGGCTATCAATGCCACCTACGCAGACCTGTTCAGCACCATCTGGACGCAGGGCATGGAAGGGGCGAATGATCCGCGGACCAATGTAGCCCCCAACGTGCTGCAGCTCGATGCTTCCGGAGCATACGTGCGGGTTGAAAGCCTTAATGCGGTTTTTACACCCGGCAGCGGCGCCGTCGTTTATGTTTTTGCAGATTCAGACCCTACGGACAGCAATGCTGACAAAACCTTTCCCAAACTGCTTTCCGTTACAGCTGTTGAAAACAGGGGCGACATAGAAGTAAGCGGCCTGAACAGCGGCAGTGCGAACTTGTTCAGTGTTGTCGGTAACCCCTTTAACTCAGCCATTACCTTTGGGGAATTAACCACTACAGGAATCGGAGACGTCGTTTTTGTGTACGACAGCGCCTTTAGCGGCGCTTTCGAAGGCGATGATGCTGCAGGCGGGGAAGCAGGCGGGGCCTTCCGGGCCTGGAACGGTACGGTCGGGAGCCTCAGCGGCGGTGTAATTGCGCCATTCCAGAGCTTTCTGGTATTCACAACCGGCACGGAGGCCCCTGCTGTAACAATACCCGAAGCAGCCAAAACAGAACAGAGCAGCAGTTTTTTCAGCGAGCCGGAACCTTCAAAGGCCATTCAGCTGGCAGCACGCATCAATCAGGCACAGGTAAGCGACATCTGGCTGAGCTTTACCGGCTCCGGTTCTCTGGAACAAAACCCCCACGATGCTGTTTCTCTGTATCCGCTTGATTACCGCCCCTTCCTGTCGATGTTCGTTTGGAACGACAGCCGCTCTCTGGATATCAAAAACCTGCCGGCTGAGCTTACTGAAATCATTGAGCTTCCGGTATATCTGCAGGCATGGACGGTCGCTGACACCGGCTACCAGCCCATGGACGGGCAGGTCGAGCTGATTTGGCCGGTATTTGATGCCATCCCGGATGCCTGGAGCATCACCCTCACAGACACACACACCGGGGAAGTGATTGATTTGCGGCACAACAGCGGATACACCTTCGATCTTGGCGCCTCCCAAAACAAGTCCGCTGAATTAGCGCATAAAATGGCTATCCGTTCGCCGGTAATCAGCGAAAAAAGCAGTACAGAGCCCAGACTGATGCTTACCATAAATCCGGGTCTTCAAACCGATATCCCCTTTGAAAACACGCTGCCTGCCTTTGCTGAACTGCTTCAGAATTACCCCAATCCCTTCAATCCGACAACGCGTATTCGTTACGCCCTGCCGGAAGCAGCGGAAGTAAGGCTGGAGGTGTACAACATACTGGGTCAGCGGGTTGCGGTACTGGTAAACGGCACGCAGCAGGCAGGCTGGCACACGGTAAATTTCGACGCCTCACGGCTGTCGAGCGGACTGTACCTGTACCGGCTCTATACAGGAAATTTTGTGGAAACACGAAGCATGATGCTGGTGAAGTAGTACAGTATGTCAGTATGTCGTTTTTTTATTCAATTTTAAGCAGGTTTATTTTTATGAGAAATTTCGTTTTGATTTTTGTAGTTGGTCTTTTGGTTTTAGGTTTGGCTGGTTTTGCGTTTCCGGAGCAAGCAAACGCACTTGAGCGGGACCGGCAGGTTTGGCGGGACAGTGCGCCGGCGCAGCCGATGAATCAGCCTTCCCCGCCGCAACTGCCAGGCGCTCCAACCCAAACCCCCATCGGCAGCGGCCTGGGCCTGCTGCTCGCCGCGGGCGGAGCCTACGCCATCAGACGTCTGCGTAGCAATAGTGATGGAAACTAACATCTGCATTCAGGGGAAGTAC
>NZ_JAIUMX010000112.1:0-11507 GCF_022565315.1 Cyclonatronum sp.
ATCGACATCAAGCCCGGCACCACGGTTACCTTCATCAATGAAGATGTGTTCACCTACCTGAGCGGCGAGTTTTCCGGCCTGCACAACGCCGTAGCCATTGGCGGACCCGAGCGCTTTGTTTCCCCGCTGCTCACCCATGCGGAAAGCTGGTCGTTTACCTTCACGGAAGTGGGTGAGTACACCTATATGTGTACCCCTCACCCCTACATGCGCGGCATAATCCGCGTAAGCGAAATTGAAGGAGACGGCTTCTTTACCTCAGCCGGCTTCGGCATAGCAGGCATGCTTATCGCGCTGCTTTCCATCCTGATCGCCTTCATGGCCCTTCGCAGAAAACCCGCACAGGCCTGAAACCGACCGACCTCCCAATCCTGAACCTGAACCTGAACCCGAACCCGGCGCTGCTTTAGCAGGACCTATTCACTTCACCAAAAGAACCCATGCAAACCATATCCTCAGAACATAAAATCGGCGAGATTGTGAGCCTGAACTATCAGGCAGCCGGCGTCTTCAGCAAGTACAATATCGATTTCTGCTGTGGCGGGGGCATCTCCGTTGCGGAAGCCTGCAAAAGAAAAAACCTGCCAGCGGATGTTTTGCTTGAGGAGTTAAATCTGGCTGTGCGGCAAAGCAGCGCAGAAACCCTCGATTATGCCTCCTGGAGCGTAAGCCTGCTCATCAGCTGGATTACAGAAAAACATCACCGCTATGTACGCGGCGCGACTGACGAAATCCTCGCCTGGTCAGCAAAGGTTGCCGACCGCCACGGGCAAACGCTGCCGGTAAACATCCGGATTCATGAGCTGTTCAAGGGGCTTGTCCCCGAGCTGCTGGCCCATCTTGCTTGCGAAGAAGACCGCGTATTCCCGCTGCTGCTCGAGCTGGAAGCCCGCCAAAAAGCGGGCACACCAATAGCCGAAGAACTCAGGAATGCCCTAAAGGCAGAGCTGGCCGAAATGGAAAACGAGCACGACCACGCGGGTGCGGTGATGAAAGAAATCAATGCCTTAACCCGGGGCTACAACCCGCCCGAAATGGCCTGCACCACCTGGCGCGTACTCTGGCACAAACTTTCCGAATTCGAGCAGGACCTGCACAAGCACGTGCATCTCGAAAACAACATCCTGTTCCGGAAGGCAGGCCCGTTGTTGGTGTGATGTCTTTGGTTGTTTAGACATCACGAACAAAGCCGGTTCGCGTCTGCCATGATGCGGACCGGCTTATTTTTTTAGGGCGATGCGTTTCCGGCCTTAACCCGGGCACGGGGTAAAATGCAGCCTGACAGAATTAACCCGAGCAGCCAAACAGCGCCGCACAAACTACAGCCGCCGTTTCAGCGCGGAGGCGCTGCGGACCGAGGTGCAGCAGCCGGGCCTGCGGCAGCGCAGATAGCCGGCTGACCTCGTCATCCGTAAAGCCGCCTTCCGGCCCGATAAACAGCACCCATTCTGTGACCTCAGCGGCTTCCCGATCCGAAATCAGCTCCCTGAAACTCCGGGACGTCCTTCCCCCTTCACCCTCCACAATCTTTTCGTGTGCAATAACGGGAATGTGACCGGTCTCCGCTTCATCCATTTCGCGCATGATTTCAGCGAGGGATGTCGTGCTGATTTCCGGAATCCAGGCGGTGAGGCTTTGCTTGGCCGCGCTGAGGGCAACGGATTCCAGCCGGTCGGCTCGCAGCTTTTGCCGCTCCGTGCGCGTCGTTTCCCCTAAAATTATGCGTTGAACGCCGGTTTCCGTGAGCTTCTCAACCGCCCACTCCATCCGCTGCCTGTTTTTGAGCAGCCCTAAAAAAACGGTAATTCGGGGTTTGGGTCGCTCAGCCTGCGTGAGCTGCACGATCTCCGCCTGCGCTTTTTTCTTTCCGGAGGGAAGCAGCCGGGCGGCAGCGGTGAGTCCGCGCCCGTTTATCAGCCGGATTTCATCGCCGCTTTTGAGCCGCAGCACCTGCAGGGCATGGTGCGTTTCATCGGCGGGCAGCTCAGCGAGCGGAGATAAAGCATCCAAAAACGGGGTATAAAAAGTATGCACGCAGTTCCGGGATGTTTCAGCTTAGCTCTGTGACTTCACGTAAACATCACCGGGAATAAAGCGGGTTTCGCCGGTGAGCAGCATTTTCTGCACGTAGGGATGGCACATCCCGCAGCCTTTACAGGCAATGTCGTTTGCAATGATGTCATCAACGGTTTTGCAGTTCAGTTCCTGAGCGAGTTCGAGGATAGCATCAAATTTTTTGCGATGGCAGACACACATCTTAACAGTTCTTCGGTCATACGTCATGGCGTTATAATAATTAGAGGGTTACTTCAATAATCAATAGTAGCAGAAGGATGAAAGAATAACAGTCGGCTGGCGCGGGCAGCACCGGTTCAGGGCTTGAAATGTTTGCTTAGCTTAAGGTTTTGCCCCTGATAATTGCTTACCACGCCCGAACCGTAGCTCGTTTCGGGCAGGGCGGTATTTGCTTCAAACACCATGCTGAAGAAGGTTTGGCCGTCTTCAACAAGGAAGGGTACATCGTGCGAGCGTACTTCCAGCACGGCCCGGGCTCCGCCGGGATTGGCGCCGAAACCGCTGTCGAAAAAGCCGGCATAGTGCGTGCGGAGCTCCCCAGAGCCGGTATCGTAGGGCACCATTTCGCCGGCGAGATGATCTGGAATCCGGCATCGTTCTTTCGAAGCAAAAATGTAGAATGCTTCGGGTTCGAGAATAATAAAATCTTCCCTGTTGGCATAAATCGGCTCCCAAAACGAAAAGGGATCGTAATGGCCGATTTTGCTCAGGTCAATCACGGCCCGGTTTTTCCGGGCGCGGTAGCCGATGAGGCCGTCTGTGCCGCCTTTCAGGTCAACGCTCATGAAAAGGCCGTTATCCAGCTTGAGCTGTGCATCGGGGATGGGCTTGCCGTCTTCCCCAAACAGGATTGGGGTGAGGGTGTGCGCCTGCATCACCTCATCATCAGAGAGGCGGCTGCTGCCGTGCCTGAGCCTAAGCTGATTTAACTTCTGACCCGTCTGAAGGCGGATGGGAAATGATTTTGGCACTACTTCCAGATACAGAGGCCCCGAGTAACCCGGGGCTATTTCTTCAAAGCGGCGGGAATAATCCGTTACAAGGCGGGTAAAAATATCGAGGCGGCCGGTTGTGCTTTTCGGGTTTGTGCGGGCGCTCACGCGGTTTTCGGTCTCCAGCGTGAAGGTGCCGCCTGAGCCGCCGGAAAGGCTGTAGGTTTGGGAAGTGCTTTCGGGCAGGTTCAGATGCTCGAGCAGCGGAATAATATAGGTGCAGTTGGGCTCGAGCACGCTGCCGTTTTCAATCGAAAACTCATGCTGACACAGCTTGTTTATTTTGGCTTCAACGGTTTCATTCTCCGGCAGGAACCCGCAGCGCACGCGGTAAGCCACCCGGCCCAGACGAAGGTCGATTGAGTTGGGCTGAAACTGTTCTTCTTCGAAAGGATACGCAGCATCAGTCTGAATAACACCGCAGCTGACCAGTTTTCTGAGCTGCTGAACCGGGAAAATCCCTTTTTTGCGGACGGTTAATATCATGGGCTTAATATAGAATTTCCAGCCCATATTGAAAATTCGATTCGGTCTTTTTTTATGGAATATGTGAAAGAATCATCCATTCATTTACACAAATATTATGATAATTAAATCCTGATAGAGTTATCTAATTAATGAGGTTAGAGTTTGTTTTTCTGCTCATATTAGTCCAAACCCATAATTATACTGTAATTCCGTTCTTCTGCCGCCCCTTGCAGGCACCGTTTGCACGCCGGAACGCTTCATGGGAAAAGCAGTGCTTTTAAAATCATCCGCGCTTTTTTACTTTCCACAGTACTCATCCTTCAACCGCACGCACATACCATGGAACAGAACCTTTCTGCCGCCCTCTTTTTCCTGTTTTTATGTGGTATGCTTCTGCTGAGCGCTCCCGTGACCTCCGTTTTTGAAACAATACAGGCCGGGAGCGGTGCCCTTCCGGTTTACCTTTTTGGGGTATGGCTGCTGCTCATCATCGCGGCAGCATGGGTTGTGAGGCGTTCAGCCTCAACTGCCGATGAATCTGAGACCGACTGAGTATGCAGCCCTACATCATTCTTTCGGTTTCCCTGCTGTATCTGCTGATTCTGTTCGGCATCGCCTATTATGCCGACAGGCGAAAAGCGCAGGGCCGCAGCCTGATCGCCAATCCCTACGTTTATGCCCTTTCGCTTGGGGTTTACTGTACAGCCTGGACCTTCTTCGGGAGCGTTGGCCGCGCGGCCGAATCAGGGGTCGGGTTTCTGCCGATCTATCTGGGTCCGACGCTCATGGCGCTGTTGTGGTGGGTTATTCTGCGCAAGATGGTGCGCATCGCCAAGCAGCAGCGCATCACCTCAATTGCTGATTTCGTAGCCTCGCGCTACGGCAAGAGCACGCGCCTGAGCATCGCCATGACCCTCATTACGGTGATTGGCATCATCCCCTACATCGCGCTTCAGCTCAAGGCCATTTCGGGCACTTATCTGGTTTTGAGCGGCAGCAATGTAGGTCAGACCGGCATACTGGCCGATACCGCGCTGTACGCGACTTTTATCCTTGCCGTGTTCACCATTCTGTTCGGGGCGCGGGAGCTTGATGCTACCGAGCGGCACGAAGGCCTGGTAGCAGCAGTCGCCTTTGAATCTATCGTAAAGCTCGTTGCTTTTCTTTCCGTCGGCATTTTCGTGGTGTGGTTCACCTTCGACGGTCCGGCCGACCTCTGGCAGCAGGCCATGGTGCAGCCGGGTCTGCAAAGCCTTTTTTCTTTCGGGGAAGACACCATACCCCTGAGCGAATGGTTTTGGCTCACCCTCATTTCCATGTTTGCGATTCTGTTTCTGCCGCGGCAATTCCAGGTTTCGGTGGTTGAAAACGTTTCAGAGAAGCACATCCTCAAAGCACTCTGGCTGTTCCCGCTTTATCTGTTTGCCATCAATATCTTTGTGATACCCATAGCCCTGGCGGGTCTGCTCCTCTTCCCCGGCGGCACCGTTGATGCCGATACCTTCGTGATCACCATCCCGCTTTTTGAAGGCAGCAGCGCGCTGGCTCTGTTCGCTTTTATCGGCGGGCTTTCTGCCGCTACCGGCATGGTGATTGTGGCTGTTGTGGCGCTGAGCACCATGGTGAGCAACGATCTCGTGATTCCGGCTTTGGTACGGTCCGGCCGCATCGACTTCGCTTCCCGTGCCGATGCCACCGGCTCCCTGCTGCTGATCCGCCGGGTGAGCATCATCCTCATTCTGCTGCTGGCTTACTCTTTTGTGCGCTTTCTGGATCAGGGCTACTCGCTGGTCTCCATCGGGCTTATTTCCTTCGTAGCGGTTGCGCAGTTTGCCCCGGCCATACTCGGCGGACTTTTCTGGAAAGGCGCTTCGCGAAACGGTGCCCTTGCCGGTCTGCTTGCAGGGTTTGCAGTCTGGCTGTTTACCCTCGTACTGCCCACGCTGGAAACCGCCGGGCTGCTGGGCAGCAGCATCACGGAAAACGGCCTGTTCGGTATAGCCCTGCTTCAGCCGTATGCCCTGTTTGGCGTGGGGCACCTCGACCCGATTTCCCACGCGGCCTTTTGGTCGCTCAGCCTCAACGGACTCCTTTTTTTCGGCATCTCGCTGATCAGCCGGCCCGGCCTTTCGGAGCTGGCACAGGCGAGCCTGTTTGTGGACGCCCTCGATCCCGGCCGGCAGCAGCTTCGGGGCAGCTTACGGCCACGGAGCGCATCACCCGAAGACATCATCCTGATTATGCAGCGTTTTCTCGGAGCTGAGCGCACCGCGCGGGCGCTTACGGAATACCGCGAACAGTTCGGCACAACGCCCGACGCCAGCACCCGGATTTTCGAGCAGGACAGCTTCATCAACTATGCCGAAACCCTGCTGGGCGGGGTGATCGGCTCAGCTTCGGCGAGCACGGTAGTGTCGTCGGTTACGCGGGAAGAGCCGCTGAGCATGGAACAGATCATGACCATGCTCGACGAAACGCGGCAGGCGCTGGCCTACAGCAAGCAGCTGGAAGAGAAATCGGCCGCGCTCGAGCTCACCACGGCAGAGCTGAAAGAAGCCAATGCCCGCCTGCTCGAACTCGACGAAATGAAGGATGAGTTCATGTTCACCGTAACGCACGAGCTCAAAACCCCGCTTACGTCCATCCGCGCCTTCACCGAAATTCTGCGCGACAACCCCGGCATCCCGGCTGAAAAAGCCGGCGAGTTTCTCGATATCATCACCCGGGAAACCGAGCGGCTTTCGCGGCTGATTACGCAGATTCTGGACATGCAGCTGCTCGAAAAGGGAGCGATGAAGGCCGATTTCCGGCAGACGAGCCTTTCCGAGATCGCGCGAAATGCGGTTCAGGCTACCGGACATCAGTTTGCGGAAAAAACACAGGCCTTCAGCCACGACCTCGAAAGCTGTGAGCCGATGCCGATGCTTGCCGACGCAGATCAGCTGGAACAGGTGCTGGTAAACCTGCTTTCCAACGCCTCGAAATTCAGCCCTGCCGGGGGGCGCATCACCCTGCACCTCGGCGCTGAGGGTGAGCATTACGTAATTGAGGTTACGGACAACGGACCCGGCATACCGGAAGATGAGCGGGAGCTGGTTTTTGAGAAATTCAGCCGTGCCCGGCACGCAACCGAAGCGAGCATACCCGGTACCGGTTTGGGGCTCAGCATTGTGAAATCCGTGATCGCGCTTCACGGCGGCACCGTCCGGGTTGAGGAAGCCCCCGGCGGCGGCGCGCGCTTCAGGGTTGAGCTGCCACAGAAGCGGAATGGGGAAGCATAAACTGCCGGAGACAACAGCGGCTCAGGCAAAGCTGATTCAAAACTTGAATGCGACCACGAATTCGCTGCCTTTTCCGGCTTTGCAATCGCTTTTCCTGCAATTTACAGCAGATTTTTTTTTACTTTGCAGTACACGTTTTACGGTCCATAAACGAGCTTTCCTTCCATATGCCTGCCAACATTCTGATTGTTGATGACGAACCCAACATTGTGATTTCACTTGAATTTCTGATGGCACAAAACGGCCTGAATCCGTTCATTGCGCGATCAGGCGAGCAGGCCATTGATCATCTTGAAAAACAGATTCCCGACCTGATACTGCTCGATGTGATGCTGCCCAACCGATCGGGCTTTGACATCCTGCAGTACATACGCCGCAGCGAACGCCTTAAAAATATTAAAGTTGTGATGCTAACCGCGCGCGGCCGGGAGCAGGATATTTCAAAGGGGATGGACCTCGGGGCTGATGCCTATGTTACCAAACCCTTTTCAACCCGGGATCTGATAAAAAAAGTGAAGGAGCTTACACAGCGTGAACCGTAACGAGCAAAGGCTTTTCTCTCTGTATTTTTTCTCGGGCTTCGGGGTGATTCTCGCAAGCGTGAGCCTGTTTGCGGTGCTGCTTTGGCAGTTTGATTTTGTAACGATTGAGGGCAGCGGCCTGATCTGGGGGCTGCTGCTGCTGGTTTTGCTGCTGTCGGGTGCACACTTTGCCGGACTCAAGCTTTTTTTCAGCAGGATGCTGGAGCCGCTGAACCGGCTGAATGATGCGCTTCAGGCATTTGAAACCGGCCGGGAGCTGGAACTGCGGGGAAGCACCTTCACCCGAAACCTCATTACCTCCATCAACCGGCTGAATACGGCCTACCGCGAGCTCCGGCAGTCAACCGATGCCCGCATCGCCGAAGCCAACGAGAAGCTGGAGCGGGAGAAGCGCACGCTCGCGACCCTTATTTCGGAGCTTCATTCCGGCGTGATTTTGTGTTCGGGGGAAGGACGCATCACCCTGTACAACCCTGTAATTGAAGAAATGGCCGCCGATGCGCAGGTGAAGGCACGGCTCGGTCTCGGGAAAAATATCCGCGGTTTGTTTGATGCCGGCCTGATTGACTACCTCTTTGAGGAATCGCGCACGCTGCTGGGGTCCGGCAGCAAGGCGCTGTCGGCGGCCGTAAGCTATGCGCCCTCGGGCGACCTTGTGCGGCTGAGCCTGATACCCGTAAGCACCACGGAGGAAAGCGAAGCATGGCTGCTGATTATGCGCAACATCGCCCCGGAAATGCGGCAGGCCGCCGGGCGCGACACCCTGCTGAAACAGCTTTCCGAGCAGGTGCGGGCTTCGGTTGCGAGCATACGCGCGGCGGGGGAAAACCTCTCCGAATACCCCGACATGCCCGCGGCCATGCGACAGAATTTTGTAGGCGTTATCGAAGACGAAGCCGGCCGGCTGGGTTCGCAGGTCACGCAGGTGCTTGGCGAATACGAGCAGACCTACCGCTCCTACTGGCCCAAAGATCCGGTGCTGCTGAGCGAGTTTCTGCAGAATTTCCGGCAGCGCGCAGCAAGCCTGACCGGGCTGGAAGTGACCCTGCCGGACGCACACTCGGCCAACATCATCCGCGTTGATACCTACGCCCTGCTGCTTACTCTGCTGAGCCTGCAGACCCGCATCAGCGAGGCGCTGGGGGAGAAGTCGGTGAAGCTGCACGTCACGGAGCGCGAAAACCTGTGTGAAATCCGGATGCTGACTGCCGGCATGCTGCGGGAGCGCAACGAGCAGCTGCTGCAGCGCTGGCTGGCTGAGAAACCGAGCCTGGCAGGCAGCGCGCACCCGGTGGAAGCCGGTGAGATTCTCGACCGGCATGATGCAGAAGTGTGGATCAAAACCAACCGGGAGCTGAGCGACGCGCCGCAGACCGAGCTCTGCATTGTGCTGCCCTCAGAAAAACCCGCGGCTTCCGAAATACACCCGGCCGGTACAAAGGCAGAGAGCACGGCCGCAAACCCGGCGGGACCCGCAGCCTCCCGGCCGGTGTATTACGATTTTGAAATCTTCCTGCAATCCAAAACCTCCCCCGAGCTGGCCGATGCCAAACTCTCCGAACTCAGCTTCACCGTCTTCGATCTGGAAACCACGGGCCTGAACCCTTCCATCGGAGATGAAATCATCTCCTTCGGCGGCATCCGGATTCTGAACAGCCGGCTGCTCACGCACGACACCTTCGACGCGCTGTGCAAGCCCTCCCGGCCTGTGAGTCCTGAATCCACAGCAATACACGGCATCACCAACGAAATGCTCACCGGAAAGCCGCCCGTTACGGAAGTGCTGCCTGCCTTCCACGCCTGGTGCGAAAACAGCGTACTTGTAGGCCACAACATCGCCTTCGACCTGCGCTTCCTCAAAATGCTCGAAAAACGGAGCGGCCTCAGCTTCACGCAGCCGGCGCTGGACACGCTGCTGCTTTCCTCTGTGCTCTTCCCCGATGCCGAAGCGCACGGACTCGAAGTGCTGTGCGCAAAGTTCGGCATCACCGTAAAGGGCCGGCACTCCGCCCTGGGAGATGCCATCGCGACCGCGGAAGTATTCGCCTACCTCATCCCGCTGCTCGCCGAGCGCGGCATCACAACCCTGGCACAGGCCCGCGAACTCAGCAAAGACTCTCACTTCAACATGCTGAAATACTGATTCTTCGAAAAAACAAGATTGCTTATCAGAATAAGCATAAATATCTAAAAATTGCTTAGCGCATTAAGCAATTTTTGTCTGGTAATTGTTCGCGAAGTACAATCCTAAAAGTGAGGCAGGGAAGGCTTCCTTCAAAAGAAATCCCTCATAAGAAATTTGCTACAAAAACGATCAGATCGTTTCAGTGAACCAAACAAGCCCTTGCACTTCATCAACACCGGACTCCTTCTGCTATATTCATTTTGCTTGCTCTGATAAGCAATAATTTCATATTTTGCTTATTACACTAAGCAAAATATCTAATGCAGCAGCTTTTCGAAAAATCTGTTCAAAAGGTGATGCGGATTGAGCGTCACTTCAAAAGAAGCCTCTCAGACGAGATCGACTGGTCGTCGCGGCTCATTGGCATAAAAGGGGCACGCGGCGCGGGTAAAACGACGCTCATGCTACAGTACATGCGGGAAAACCTCCCGATGAACGAGCAAAGTCTGTACGTGAGCCTTGATGCCGCCTGGTTCATGAATCATTCACTGACTGACCTTATGGATGATTTCGTGAAGGCAGGCGGGCGCTTTCTTTTTCTGGATGAAGTTCACAAATACCCCGGCTGGTCAGGCGCACTCAAAAATGCGTGGGATGATTATCCGGATTTAAAAATCGTGTTCTCCGGCTCATCTCTCCTTGAAATCCTGAATGCGCGGGCCGACCTCAGCCGACGGGCAATCACCTATACGCTGCCGGGGCTCAGCTTCCGGGAATACATCGCCCTCTCCGCCGGGCATACCTTTCCGGCTTATCCGCTGGAGGAGATTATTGAGCATCACATTGCCATTGCGGCTGAAATCAACGCGGTGCTGCGACCGCTGCCGCTGTTCAGAAATTATCTTCGGGATGGCTTTTATCCCTTTTTCCGGGAGTCGCCTCAAACCTACCTTTGGCGACTGGAAGAAGTGCTGAACTACGTGCTTGAAGTAGAGCTGCCCCTGCTGCGGGGGCTCGAAATCTCTTATGTGGCCAAAATCAAGCAGCTGATGCAGATCATCGCTGAATCGGTGCCCTTCACGCCGAACGTCACGGAGCTCAGCAGCAGAATCGGCATCAACCGAAACACCCTTGTTTCCTACTTCCACTACCTTGAGGAAGCGAACATCATCAACAACCTGTACAAGGATGCCAAAGGGCTCACGAAGATGCAGAAGCCGGCTAAGATCCTGATGGAAAACACCAATATTATGCATGCGCTCGCCCCGCATAAGGTGAACAAGGGCGCCGGGCGGGAGACTTTCTTTGTGAATCAGCTCAAAGCAGCTCACCTCGTGGAGTATGCCAACATCGGAGATTTCCGGGTTGACGGTACTTATCTGTTTGAGGTTGGCGGCAAAAACAAGACGCCCGCGCAGCTCAAAGGTGCTGCCCGATCGCAGGTTGCTGCCGATGATATCGAAACGGGCTACGGCCGCATCATCCCGCTTTGGCTTTTCGGATTTCTGAGGTGAAGTACGCGCTCCGGCTTTAGGTGTCGCGCAGCTAAAAACTGCACGTCCGAAATCTTCCTTCTTTTTGATGTGTTAGCCCTATATTCCAAAAAAAGTATCGCAACATTCATCACACTTACATCAGAGATAATGCCCGTAACCTACGTTAAACTCAACGACTTTGTGAGCCTGCTCGACCCGGCAGCCAACATCATCCTGAACATGAGCGCCGCAGAAGCGGAAGAAATTGTGCGCAGCGGAAACCCCGCTAAAGTGCGCTCGATAGAAGGCAGCTTCGCCATCGTAACCAAAAACGGGATGGAGGTCACCATGGCGCGGTCCATCAGCCGGCCGATGCGCTATTTTATGGCCAAGCAGGTAGCCGGTCCGCTGCTGATTGTCGCCGAGCGGATCGACGAAATTTATGAATACCTCAAAAGCCTCGACCTGCACCATCAGTTCAATCCGGCCTACACCCGCATGGTACCCGCGCACTATGTGGTGAAGCTTCAGGTGGTGGGCTGCCCCGA
>NZ_JAIUMX010000113.1:0-11435 GCF_022565315.1 Cyclonatronum sp.
ACGGGCATCATCACCCAGCTGCTGTTTGGCTACACCCAGATCGACCTGAATCATTACATCGTGGAGCTGCTGGTGATGGATATGTTCACATTTGCCAAGATGGTTGCGATGGCTCTGTTCGTTCATACCCTGGTGAACAACCGGTATGTTGGCTATTTCGTGGTAGTTGCGTTCATCATTGCACGGGCATCCCTTCAGGGTGCGCTGCGTACGGAATTCAACATGTTCATCTTGTGGAGTGAACCCTCACGCATATTTTCCGACATGAACGGGTACGGTCCGTTTATTCCCGGCATGTTCTGGTTCAGTGTGTACTGGGCGTTGCTGGTGGGACTGCTCATCATCGCAGCCTATTCCTTTTTCGTGCGCGGACATCACAACCGGTTCCGTGACCGGCTAAAAGAGTCGGCGCTGCGCTTTCGTAAAGCCCGTGTTCCGGCTTTGGGACTGCTCACCGCGTTTCTGCTCACGGGGGGATGGATTTACTACAACACGGCTGTGCTGAACACCTATATGTCGTCCAAAGAAAGGGAGCAGATTCAGATGAGCTATGAGCTCACCTACAAGCACTATGAGGGTATTCCACAGCCCCGTTGGGTGCATTTCGACTACGAAATCGATATTTATCCCTACCAGCGGGACCTGTTTGTGCGGGCATCATCCATCGTGGTAAATAAAACCGATGTACCGCTGGATTCGCTTCATTTCACCCTGCCCGGATCGGTTCGGCCGGAGGACATCCAAATCGACATTCCCGGTGCAACGCTGGTTCTGGACGACGCCCGGCACGGGTACCGTATTTACACCCTTGCCCGGCAGCTTATGCCCGGCGACAGTCTGACCATTGGAGTACGCTCCGAAATCGTAACCCGGGGGTTCGAAAACGAAGTCTCGTTTACCTCGCTCACCCAAAACGGAACCTTCTTCAACAACTTCGACATAATGCCGTCTTTTGGCTATCAGGCAGGGTATGAGATTCAGAGTCCGACCCGCCGTACCCGCCTGGGGCTTCCCGAGCGTGCCCGTATGCCCGTTCTCGATGAGTACAACCTCGTGAGTCGGGGCAATCATTACGTGAGCGGTGATTCCGACTGGATTACCATGCGGGCGGTCATCAGCACGGCCGAAGATCAGATAGCTGTGGCACCCGGAAGCCTGAAACGGGAGTGGAACGAGAACGGGCGCCGGTATTTCGAATACGAGCTCGATCACAAGGCACTCAATTTCTATGCCTTTATGTCGGCTCGTTACGAGGTCGCCCGCGAACGCTGGAACGACATCGATATTGAGGTGTACTACGCGCCCCGCCATGCCATGAACGTACCCAACATGCTGGCCTCCATCCGTCAGTCGCTGGAGTATTTCACCACCCACTTCGGTCCGTACTACCACAGTCAGGCACGCATCATACAGTTTCCGCGGTACAGCACCTTCGCCCAGGCCTTCCCCGGCACCATGCCTTACAGCGAGGGGATCGGATTCATCAGCGACCTGCGCAATTTGGGTCCCGGCGACATCGACCCCGTATTCTACGTGGTAGCCCACGAAATGGCGCATCAATACTGGGCGCATCAGGTAATCGGGGCCCGCATGCAGGGTGCCGAAATGCTCAGCGAAACCTTCTCGCAGTATGCGGCGCTAATGGTTATGGAGCAGGCCTTCGGACGGGAGCAGATGGATAAATTCCTGCGTCATGAAGTCAATTCCTACCTTCGGGGACGGGCGCGAGAACGCATTGCGGAGCGTCCGCTGATGCAGGCCGAGCAGCAGGGCTACATCTATTACAACAAGGGTTCCATTGTGATGTACTACCTCAAAGAAATGATAGGGGAGGAAAACGTGAATCGCGCGTTGCGCTCGCTCATTGATACCTACGGCTATCAGGAGCCGCCCTATCCGACCTCCATCTCGGCCGTACGGGCATTCCGAGATGTAACCCCCGACTCCCTGCAATACCTCATCGAAGACCTTTTCGAAACCATGACCTTCTTCACCAATACCGCGGTGAGCGCTGAGTTCGAACAGGACGGAGACGAATACATCGTAACACTGACCACCCGTACCGAGAAATTCCGGGCCGACTCGTTGGGTGTGCTCGTGCCCGTGCCCCTGAACGACTACATCGACATCGGCATCTTTGCGCGCCCGGAGCAGGGATTGAGACTTGGCGAGCCGCTGCTTATGGAGCGGGTACACATCACCGAGGCGGAAAACACCTTTGTGAGGCGGGTTTCGTCAGAACCGAGGGAGGCCGGCATCGATCCGTGGAACTACCTCATCGACCGTCAGCCGGAGACCAATACCCGCCGGGTGACGCGCCGGTAAAAGGTCAGCCTGATTCCTGCTGCTTTGGCAGTTCAGCCTCTTTGTTTTTTGGGAAAACGCCGTGCACATCACTGTCAGTCGTGCCAACCCGAAAGCCCCCAAGCCTGCGGCTAATCCCGTGCTTTGGGGGTTTTTGGATGCCCTGCATCGCGGCCTCAAACACGCACCCGGTAGCGTACAACCTTTGGAATACCCTTTTAGACCAGGTGAGCTGAGAAAAAACAAAGACGAGAAAACCAGTGAAATTTCGGTTTGACCCGAAAAATTTAGCTAAATATTTCGGTTAGAATCGAAAATTCTTTAGTTTCGGGTATGATTAAACGAAATCTTCAATCCATACTTGAGCAAAAGCTGAAGGACGGGAAAGTCCTTATAATTCTTGGCCCGCGTCAGGCAGGCAAGACTACGTTGCTCAGAAACCTTGTTAAAAACAATGAGGTGAGTGCATTATGGTGGAATGGAGATGAAACAGATATCAGGGCGCTGCTTCAGGACCCTACCTCAACACAGCTAAAAAAACTGATCGGCAGCTACAGGGTTTTGGTGATTGATGAAGCGCAGCGTATCGAAAATATTGGTCTTGTTATCAAGCTGATTTACGACAACATCCCCGGTGTAAAAGTTATAGCAACGGGATCATCGGCTTTTGAGCTGGCCAACCGAATCAAAGAGCCGCTGACCGGGCGGAAATGGGAGTACTTCTTATACCCGCTTTCCTTTGATGAAATGGTGCAGCATCACGGGTTTTTAGAAGAAAAAAGGTTGCTGGAACAGCGGCTCATTTACGGGTACTACCCGGAAGTCGTAACAAGTTCGGGAAACGAGAAAGAGACCTTGCTTCAGCTGGCGGATAGTTACCTATACAAGGATATTCTCACCTGGGAGAACGTCCAAAAACCGGAAAAGCTCGAAAAACTTATTCAGGCACTTGCCTTTCAGCTGGGTAACGAAGTCTCGTATCTCGAGCTTTCAAGACTGACGGGTATTGATAAAGAAACCGTAGAGCGGTATATCATGCTGCTGGAGCGGGCTTTTGTGGTGTTTCGTTTGGGCGCATTCAGCCGAAATCTGCGCAAAGAGCTATCCAAAGCAAGGAAGATATATTTCTACGACAACGGCATCCGAAACGCGGTTATCCGCAATTATGCACCCCTCTCATTGCGGCAGGATACAGGTGCGCTATGGGAAAACTTTTTGATTTCGGAGCGGATGAAGTTCCTTCAAAAGAAGGCATGGTTTGCCAATTCATTTTTTTGGCGAACACACGACCGGCAGGAGATAGATTATATCGAAGAAAGGGACGGTATCCTTTACGCCTTTGAATTTAAATGGGGAGAGCACACCAAAGCGAAATTCCCCGCAATCTTTCGGAAAACCTACCCGGAGAACGAAACAGCTGTCATCAACCGAAGCAACTTTGACGCCTTTATTACGGATATCTCCTCATAGTGCAGGCCGGCAACTTTTCTCTGATCCTTTAACAAGCAGAGCAGCTTAATCAAACAAGCCAACTCCTCCAATTCAATTCAATTAGAGGAGTCAGACTCCTTCAATTCATATAAATTGAAGGAGCTGTATTCCTGTAATTTTACTAAATTGAAAGAAAATCGAGTAAGAAAACAGGAAATATAAATGATACAAAGAAGTCTGAACCCGGAAAGCCATCTAAAAAAAGGAAAGGTTCTTATTCTTTACGGAGCCCGGCAGGTAGGCAAAACAACCCTTGTAAAAACACTGCTGACACAACCTGACCGAAGGTATGCGTTTTATACAGGTGATGATCTTCCCTTTGCTACAGCGTTTGGGAAATGTGATTTGCAGATTATTAAAAATATGGTGCAGGGGCTTGATTTGCTTTTAATTGATGAAGCGCAGAAGATAGAGCGAATCGGTACAGCGCTAAAACTTGTGGCTGACCATTTTCCGGATTTGTATGTGGTGGTTACAGGATCTTCCTCCTTTGATCTTGCCAACTCAACTGAAGAACCGCTTACTGGCCGCAAAAATGTACTCACCCTGTTTCCGCTCTCCATGCAGGAAATTGCAGCTGAGCTAACGCCTTGGGAGGCTGCACGCAGGCTGCACGAACTGCTGATTTACGGCTCCTATCCCGAAGTTTTTTCCCTCGATTCCTTCAGGGAAAAAGAAAACCGCATCACGGAAATAAAAAACGCATATCTGATTAAAGACATACTTGAATTTCAGCTGCTCAAACGGTCGCACGTAATTCTTGATTTGCTGAAACTCCTCGCTTTTCAAATCGGCAGTGAGGTCTCGACGGTTGAGCTCGGTAAGCAGCTCGGGCTGGACTATAAAACAGTGCAGCGTTATCTCGACTTGCTCGAAAAGTCGTTTGTGCTGGTTTCCCTTCAGGGATTTTCAAGAAACCTGCGAAAAGAAGTGTCAAAAATGAAAATGTACTACTTCATGGATCTCGGTATCCGCAATGCGGTTATTGCGAACTTTAACCCGATTGAATTGCGCAATGATGCTGGTCAGCTCTGGGAAAATTTCATGATCATTGAGCGTATAAAGCGAAACGCGTATTCGGGAAAAACAGCGAACTATTATTTCTGGCGAACTTATGATCAGAAAGAGATTGATCTGATTGAAGAAAGCGGGGGAAGCCTGCGTGGTTTTGAGTTTAAGTGGAGCTCCAACCGCAGGGTAAAAGCACCCAAAGAGTGGCTACAAACGTACGACAACGCCACCTGGGAATGCATCACCCCTGAAAATTATACGGCATTTGTTCAGTAAGGGGCGTTGGAGAAGGTACAGGTCCCGGCCTGCATCCACCGCTTTCCGCACCATGCAAAAGAGGGAAGTTGCGTTTAGTCTGTCAGGAAGCAGCGAAATTTCAAGGTTGGTTTCGCCTTGCCAAAAAGAAACATACTTGTTGGTTAGCGGGGTTTATGCCCTGAGTACGGGTATGTTATATTGGCTAATTGTATTATCAGCGGTGATAAAAATCAGGTCTTCTGAAAGTGCCTGAGAAATGAGCATGCGATCAAAGGGATCCTTGTGATATAAAGGGAGCTGCTTTAAACCGGCTACATGCTTAAGCTCTACGTTTAACCAGATAAAACTTTGATTCTCAACCTCGCTGAGAAAGTTTTCAGGTACACTAATCTTCCCTAATTGCTCTTTGATGCTAATTTCCCATAGTGAAACCACACTACAAAAAACATCTTTGTGCATGAGCACTTGTCTGCATGTTTCATTTAAACGCGGGCTGTCAGCTAACTACCAAAGCAGCACATGAGTGTCAATCAGATATTTCATTGAGGTTCAGGCTGACCGGCAGAAGCGTTTTCAATTAAATCCTGTATTTCGGGTGCACAAGCGTCAAAATCATCTGCAATCCGGATCTTACATTTTAAGGTACCCGGTTGTCTCTTTGGCGTTTTTTGCACCGGCTGCAACTCAACAACCGGTTTGCCGTGTCTCGCAATGCGTACCTGTTTGCCGTCAAGAACCTGCTGAACCAAACGCGATAATCCGGTCTTGGCTTCGTGCATATTAACCGTTATGAGATTTGAATCCTTGGACATAGGCGTGCTGAAAGGCGTGAGATAATTTTTTGCTAAGTTAGCTACATTTTGTGCAGGGTCAATAAAAGAGGTCTGACCAGATGCCCGCTTTTCTTGAATAGCATTGCACCTGCTAAGCCCATTGACCGGGAGTCACCCATCCACCGCTTTGCGCACCATACAAAACTGTTCAAGTGCCAGTCCGGGGCTCCCGAGCGTTTTTACAAGCTCAAAGCCGAAGTGTTCGTAAAGACCCACATTGGCGGGGTTGTGCGTTTCGAGTACGACCGGAAGGCCGTGTTTATCGGCATGTTCAAGGGCCGGGGTGATGAGCCGGCGGAAGGCGCCGGTGCCGCGCAGGGAAGGATCAACCGCGATAATTTTGAGCCGGTAATGACGCTTCGGAACGAGGCCTTTGTACCAGCTCAGGTCGTTGGCTGCTGCAAGCTTTCGGGTATTTTGGATCAGTCTGAAAAAGTCCCGGAACCCTAAAACCGGCAAAGAAATCAGCACGATTTTGAGTTTGAGCTTGAGTTCCGCATAAAGGCTTTCGGCGCTGCTTTCCCCGCCGATCATAAAGGCACGCGGGTCGTCATCGAGCAGGTGCAGCAGTCCCTGTTTCGCCGCATACCGGATATGCAGTACCGCGTGCCTGTTCAGCAGTTTGGTTTTCTTTTCGGAAGGAAGACCTTCGAGGGTGCCCGCAGTGCCGGGGTCGCCGGCAAAACTTCCGGCGAGCACTCGGGCGGCGGTTTGGATGGTTTTGTGTTCAATTGTGTACATGGCATCATCTCCTTGCCGCAGGTTTACGAACAGGCGGTTAAAAAGGGTGCACACTTTTCCGGAAGCTGCGCTTACGGCTGATTCAGATTTGTGATGAGCGTCTGTCGAATCATAACCGGCGGGTCAGCCTGTGTGAAGGCATGGCCTTCAGAACCGAGAAAACGCATCTGATTGAAAGGCGTACCCACTGCAACCCAGCCGTTGACCGCGAGGGTGTAGGTTTGGCCGGGATTAATCGTCTCCGGGAAGCTTCCGGCCACATACTCACCGGTCGAACCTTCCCAGCTGTCGAGCTCAAACTGATTTGCTTTATTTCTTAAAGTGATGAGGTCTGAGCCGCTGAGCGTGGCAATCCACATGTTGCCGTCAAACCGGATGCTGCGCTGCACATCAAAAAGGCGGACCTCACCCAAAGGCATGGCCGCCCCGAATGTGGTGTTGTTGAGGGCTGCTGCATCCGTTCCGCAGCTTTCCCGCAGCCATGCCGCCATTCGTTTCATCAGCGCTGTTTGGGTGGCTATTGCGGAATTGGCAGCGACAATTTCTTTAAGATTTTCCGGAAGATGTGTCTCTTCCAGCGCTTTTGCCATTGCCAGAAAGGCGGCATCGGCAGGCAGGTTGTCGTTAATGGTGATGCTTTCAATTTCGTACGCAGCGGAGTTTCCGTCGATCTGAAAGCGAACGATATCAACTGTTTCGCCATAGGAGCCTGTATGCAGGGCAAGGCGCTGATCCTGTTCGGTGATGAAGCGAAGATGGTCGTGACCGCCCAGCAGCAGGGCCGGCTTTGGGAGCGTCGGGAAGACGGCACGGTCGCTGAGTACGCCGTCATGATCCATCAGAATATTCAGCCGGCCGTTTCTCCAAAGACCGGGCAGCTCCTCAGCGGCGTAGGCAAAGGCTTCAGGAACGGCCCAGCGCTCATTGTGAATGGCGCGGTAGGTGGAGAGGTCGTCGGTGGCAATGCCCACGACCGAAAACCGGACCCCGTTCACCTCCCGGTGTACAACAGGCGGCGCAAGCGGCTCACCGCCCGAAATCTCCCGCATGTTGCTGATGAACTGAACGCCGTCGGTTTCCATCTGCTGCGCGACTTCCCGCATATCATCCGAAACGGCGCCTTCGTGGTTGCCCGCATTGAGAAAAACAGGCGCAAGAGCACTCAGCTGACGAAGAAAGTCCCGCTCTGCCGCAACCCCGGAACTCAGCGAAACAGGATGCCGCTCAAACACATCCCCGTTTATCAGTACGATGACGGCTTCCTCCTGCGAAGCAAGCGATTTCACAAGCGGTAAAATACGCGCCATTTTGTCGGTAGCGCTGTGAAGGTCTGCCATGCAAACCAGTGTGAGGGACGATGGTTCCCTGCCGGAAGAGGTAATGCCGCATCCCCCCAAAAGCAGGAGTCCGGAAATTCCGGTTATTCCGGTTTTAATAAATTGCCGCCGGCTCGTGCAGCTGCGTTCTTTTTTCATAATGGCTGGCTTATTGTTAAAGTTCAGTGCCAAAATACAACCATCGTCCCGATAAACATAAGCCGGATCGGGGCAGGGTGCGCATCACCCCAGCTCCCCCAGTTCCTCCCCGATCAGATCCAGGTAGGCCCCCTCGCGGATAAGCGCCAGGCTCTTTTCCATGTATTCCTTGAAATAGGTGTCCTGCTCGGCATGCGGGATGTGTTTGCGCACAAAGTGATGGAAGATTTCGACGCCCCGGCCCGGCCGCAGCGGCCTGCGGAAATCAAGCGCCTGTATGGCTGTGAGCAGTTCGATGGAGAGAATGTGCTCCACATTTTCGAACACGCGCAGCAGCTTGGTCGCGCTGATGCTGCCCATGCTCACGTGATCTTCCTGACCCAGACTCGACGGGATGGAATCAACCGAGGCCGGGTGGCAGAACACTTTGTTTTCGGAAACCAGCGAGGCCGAGGTGTACTGCGGAATCATGAAGCCGGAGTTGATGCCGGTGTGCTGCATCAGCAGGGTTGGCAGCCCGTCGTGCCCTTCGAGCAGCAGGTAGGTGCGGCGCTCGGCGATGCTGCCCAGCTCCGCCAGCGCAATCGCGGCGTAGTCCATGGCAAGGGCGATTGGCTGACCATGAAAATTCCCGCCGCTGATGATATCGCCGTTGCCGAATACCAGCGGGTTGTCGTTCACGCTGTTGAGCTCGGTTTCCATCACCTGCATGCAGTGCGCGAGGGCGCCGCGGCTTGCCCCGTGCACCTGCGGCACGCAGCGCAGGCTGTAGGGATCCTGCACTTTGCCGCAGTTCCGGTGCGATTCGAGGATTTCACTGTCGCGCAGCAGCATACGCACGTTGCCGGCCACAACGGCCTGACCCGGATGCCGCCTTACCTGCTGAATGCGGTCGTCGAAAGGGGCGATGCTGCCCTGAAGGGCTTCGAGACTCGTAGTAGCCAGCAGGTCAGCGGTTTTGAGCAGGGCGATTGATTTTTCCAGCACGTAAGCGCCGTAGGCCTGCATCATCTGCGTGCCGTTGATCAGGGAGAGGCCGTCTTTGGCCTGAAGCTGTACCGGCTCAAGGCCATGTTTCTGAAGCACGGCCCCCGCCGGAAGCTGCCGCTCACCCGCATCATCCCAGAAATGTCCGTAGCCGATCAGCGGAAGCGCCAGGTGTGCGAGCGGGGCCAGATCGCCGGAGGCGCCCAGGCTTCCTTTAGAGGGCACAACCGGGATGAGATCCAGCTCGGCGAAGCGCAGCAGCAGCGCAAAGGTTTCGCGCGAAACGCCCGAGTAGCCCTGACCCAGCGCATGCAGCTTGAGCTGAAGCATCAGCCGGGTGATGGCTTTGGGAACCGGCTCCCCGACGCCCACCGCGTGCGAAAGCAGCAGGTTTTGCTGAAGTTGCGTGAGGTCGCCCTCCGAAATGCGCCGGCTCGCCAGGCCGCCGAAGCCGGTGTTGATGCCGTAATAGGCGCGGCCGTCCCGCAGGGCAGCCTCCACAACGGCGCGCGAGCGCTGCAGGGCTTCGGTATCAGTACCCAGCGATGCAAGCCGGTCGCGGAGGTCGGCATACAAATGCGCCAACCGTATGCTGTGCAATGTGATATCAGTCAATCAAATAGTCCGTTTTGGGCCGTTAAAAGGCCGTTTTAAGGAAAGCAGAATTCCGCTAAACCTAAGCAAATTTGTTCAACTTTGCCGTATCAAGCCCTATCTTTCGGGCAGCATTTACAACGATGAACCACGTCTCCCAAATTAAATCAAGGTGTACTGATGGATGCTTCAAAAATGCCCGAAAATGTGCAGGCTTTTCTTGCCGGCAAACGCATCGCCGTTACCGGCGTCTCCCGGAAAGGGGATACGGCCGCGAGCCACATCCTCCGAAAACTCATCAAATCCGGCTATGAGGCCATTCCGGTAAATCCGCATGCGGCCGAGCTTGAAGGCCTCCCATGCTACCCGAACCTTCAGGCCATCCCGGGCGGGGTGCACGCGGTGATGATCGCGACTTCGCCCGATGCTGCCGTTTCCGTTGTAGAAGAATGCGCTGCGCTGGGCATTAATCACGTTTGGTTTCACCGCTCTTTCGGGGAGGGCAGCATTTCGGTGGAAGCCCTCGGTGCCTGCGAAGCCTACCGGATTGACCCCATAATCGGGGGCTGCCCGCTGATGTTCCTCGAACCGGTCGATATCGTGCATAAGTGCATGCGCTGGTTTGGTCAGCGCAACGGCAACGTGCCTGCCTGAAGCGGCCTGAAGGAAATAAATCCCTCCGCCGGGAGTTTAACCCGAAGCTTTGCCGGTCGGGAAAGCCGCATCCCCCAAACCCAAGTCCCGTGCGTTTTCATGAAAAAATTATGTGCAGCCTTCATCCTGTTTTTCGCAGCCGCTTCCGGTAGCCTTGCGCAGCCGCTGCAGCTTTCACACGAAGCAGAAACCCGCTTCATCACCGCTTATAACCAGGGGTTTTCGGGCATTTTTGAGGTGCGCACACTCACGCTTTCCGAGGGGGAAAACCTGATCGAAATCAGAGGAATCCCGGAGCTGCATTCGGTTGAGCGCCTCACCGTACTGCTCGACGGGGAGCTGCTCGAAGCCCGCATTGCCAAATCGGAACCGGGTTTTGCTTCGCTCATGAACCGGCTTCGCGGCACCCGCGTCCGCCTTGTGAACGGGCAGCAAGCGCAGGAAGGCCTGCTCAGGTATGAGTCCGGCATCGCAGCCCTGCAGCAGCCCGGCGGGCAGTTCATCAGTCCGGATCCGGCCTCGCATTTCATTTACCCGCTTTCCGGTGAGGTAAGCCTCTTCGGCGATTCCGGCCTCGTGCTGCGGGTACACGCGAACAGGGCCGGGCCGCAGCGCATCGGCCTGCTCTACGGAACCAACGCCATCGGCTGGACCGTGATGCACAGCCTCAGGCTGCATCCCGACACGGAAACCTACGAATGGGTAGCCGAGGCGCAGATTTTCAACAACTCCGGCATGGACTTTGACCACGTTTTTCTCCGTTTGTTTTCGGGGGATGTGGACCTGCGCGAGATGCCGCGCCTTGCCCATACCCGCATTCCGAGGGTACTCGATGTGTACGATGATATGATGATGGATATGGATGCCTTCCTTGAAATGGATGCGGCATTTGGTCCGGCGGTGCGTATGAGCAGCTCAATGGCCGCTCCGCCGGTTCAGGTTCAGTTTGAAGATTTCTTTGCCTACGATTTCCCCGAGCCGCTGCTGCTGCCCACAGGCTCCGTTGCTTCGGTACAGCTTTTTCATTTCCGGGACCTGAACTACCGCAGCCTGCATTTCCTTGAAATTCCGCAGCACAACCTGCGCA
>NZ_JAIUMX010000114.1:0-11403 GCF_022565315.1 Cyclonatronum sp.
GCGCGGCCCAGATGCCGTCGGCCCAGGCATAAAAGTAGAACAGCTCAGGCTCTGACCTGCTTCGAAAAACCCGCTGCACATACGCTTCCGTAAAAACCGGGCGCAGCCTTTCCTCCGCATCATATAAAAAGAGGCCTTCTGAGGCTGCGATGAGCAGACCTGCAGCTGATGCCGCAAAATTATTGATTACGTTTCCTTCCAGTATCAGCCTGAAATTGTCTCCGCTTCCAACAAAAAGTCCTTCGTTGTTTGTGGCCACAAATACCTGACCTCTGAATTCCGTAACGCCGTTTAGTCCGCTCTCCGGAAGTCCCTGAACAGGCAGGAACTCCCGCATTTTCCGTGCGATTTCGATGGCGGTAATGCCGTTTGCCCCGCTCACCCAGAGCGTACCGTCCGCATCCTGATAAAGTCGGTATGCGATATCAACCGTTAGCAGGTTTTCGTCGGTAAAGTGTGACCGCAGCGAGCCGGTTTCATCAAACAGGAAAACCCCCTGCGTGCTTGCCAGGGCCAGAGAGCCGTCGTGCAGCCCGAGCACATCATCTGCAACCGGAATATCGGCGATACCCGCGGTATCCAGCACTGCCTTTCGGGTCCACGTATCAGCCGTTTGTACCCAGACAGCGTTGCCGGGCGTGAGGGAAGCGAGCTGATTGTTGAGCAGCGTGAGCTGATGTTCGCCCGGTCCGAAGGGTGTGGTGATGAGGGTTTCGGTACCGTCATCAGTAAGCTTGAGAAGCCCTTTTTGTGAATCGTTAAGCCAGAGTGCTTCATTGGTCAGAGCGGCACCCGTAAACCGGCCCTGCGCCGGCATCAGCCTGACTTCGCCGGTTGAAATGGTGTAGATGTAGGCTTTTTCGGGTGAAATGAACCAGACCTCATCACCCATCACACGCGTAAAACGGATTTCGCCGGTTGGAGAAAGGGACTCAGGCAGCAGGCTCGTAAACTGATACTGCCCGGCCTGATCCGGGTCAAGGCGCCCGAAAGCGGTGTGGGTGCCGGCATAAACCCTGCCTTCGGCATCGGCTGCAAAAGAAAGGGCTGCCGAGCTTCCGGGGGTGCGAATGTAGCGCCAGTTGGACCCGTCGAACTGCTGAATGCCGTAATTCGTGTTTCCGAAAAAAAGAATGCCGTTTGCGTTCCGGATGATGCCCCAGGTTTGCAACGCCCCGAAGTAATCCACACCCCGGGTATAGCTCACGGAAAAAGGAAATCCTTCAGGCAGGGTGTCGGTGTCTGCCTGCTGAGCCGCTGAACCGGCAGGGCTAAACAGAAGCAGGGTGAATAAAAAGGTAAGCGTTTTCAATACTGAGCAACCATGGGTAACCGATCAACCGGCGCTTTTCAGCGCTCCGCAATAAAATTGTGTAGTCATGCTTAAATCACTATACGAACAATTAGTTCGGCTAATATATAATACTGCGGGCACGGTAAAAAGCGGTTTATCAAATTCCTTACCGGTCCGATACACACAGAGAAAGCTCTCCGGCGGCTGGCGGTAAGCGTAAGCGGGAAAAACTTTCGAAATAATCACGAAAACCGCTACTCATTCATTTTCAAACCTTCCTAAGCATTCGTTGGGTTGCCAAAGCTGAGCGACTAAACACAGATGGGGCTGAGCTAAGCGCGTACCCGGAAAAAAGGGCCGGAAAGCGTACAAATACGCAATTCTGGTTGATCTGTGCTACACAATGGGTAATCTGTACTAACCCCTTAACGGCCTCAGCGGGTATTTTTCTCAAGTTCGGGGTCTGAGCCGGCAGGAACAAGCGGATAGCTGTGATGTGCAACCCGCCAATGTTATCTGCAAATTTCATTAATGACGTGCTACTGCCCCGACCCAACGGCTACCCCATTCAAAAAACCTGAACGCTCAATATGACCCGCATCAAAGAACTACTTCTTACCCTGATTGCTGCCGCTACCCTGCTTGCATGCCCCCTGTATGCGAATGCCGCCTCAGCTTTCACCACTTCTTCCGAAAACCCGGGAGTGCTGAACGGAACTGATTTCGCCGGCGGCGACGGGCTTAGCCCGGCAACGGCCTTTCAGATCAGCAACTGGCACCATCTGAACAATATCAGGTCGCACATGACTTCCTATTTTGTTTTGCTCAATGATCTTAACAGCGGTACGGAAGGATATGGTGCTGTGGCTTCTCCGGGAGCTCACGGAGGAATTGGCTGGCCGCCGATTGGGGTTTTCTTTGTGCCGTTTGAGGGTTCTATCGATGGCGGAGGTTTCACAATTGCAGATCTGCATATTGTAACCCCCCCAAATCCGATAATTCCGGCCTTTATTGGCTATGCTCAGGGTGCAAGTATAACAGACCTGCATTTACGGAACGTTAACATCAGCGGAACACAGTTTGCTGGTGGTTTTTTTGGGGTATTCAGAAACTCAGTAATGGAGCGGGTTTCTGTTTCAGGAAACATAACCGTACCCTCTGATGACGACTGCTGCTTTGCAGCCGGAATAGCCTTAACAGTAGAAGGCAACAGCACCCTCACAGAAGTAATGGCCGATGTAAACATAACCGGGGCCCATAATCTCGGTGCCATTGCCAGTATTGTGCAGGAAGATGCCATCATCACCAAAGCCATTGCACGAGGTACGCTCACCGGCAATAATCAGCTGGGCGGCATAGCTGCTGAAAACAGCGGCACCATTTCAAACTCCTACTCCACCGTTACGATTCAGGGGGCAACCAATTCCGGCGGAATGGTTGCCATTGATTCCGGCCATATCATTAATTCCTGGGTTTCTGCCGGGTCGCCAAACGGACAGATACGCCCCGTAACCGGGGTCTGCAACAGCTGTACCCGCACAAACGTCTATTATAATTCAGACGGCCCGGCTTCCCTGAGTGAGCCCTCATCAGCAAGCCCGCTGCCAGAAGTATTAATGCTGGAAGATGTTTTGTTTTTGGGATTTGATTTTACGCCTACAACCGGTGTGTGGCAAACAGGAACTGCTTTTTCACCTACATTCCCTTACCTGCAGGCATTTACATACGATAATCCCACTGTAATAAACGGTATTAACCCGCTTCCGGGCCTTCAGCTCTTTTATGCCGGTAGTGGAACTGCTTCTGACCCTTACCTGATATCAAGCTGGTATCATTTGCATAATGTGCGGCACAGGCCGGTGTCGCATCACAAGCTCATTAATGATCTTAACAGCAACACAACGGCCTATAACGAGCTGGCTTCCCCGCAGGCCGATGGCGGGGCCGGATGGTTCCCGTTGTCAGACTTTTACGGAAATTTTGATGGCGATGGTTTTACCATACGAAACTTATTCGTCAACAGACCAGGTTTTTCGAATGTCGGTTTGTTTAGTGTTCTAAGAGGAAACATATCAAACCTGTCTCTTCTGGATGTTCATATAATTAGCGGTCAGCATGCCGGGGCTTTAGCAGGAAGGGGGCAAGGTTTTTCTGTATTCAATGTCTCAACATCAGGTACCATTTCTGCTCCCACGAGCACCCCCCAAGGTAATAGCGGTGGCTTGATAGGATATGTTGACTTTACAGGCAACGTTAATGATGTGCATACAAATGTTCATGTATCAGGCTCTTTCAGTGGTGGGGTCTTCGGGTACGTTATGTACCAAAACGGACCTTTAAATATGAATAATATTTATACCTTGGCCACCTTTGGTAATGTAACCAATCGGGGAAGTATAATTGGAAGGATTCTAATGTTTGTTCAGATAAACAGTACCAGTGGAATTTTATGGGATGAGTCTTGTAACAATTGCATTTCACGTCCTATAGGTTCAAGTTTCAGTACACTTCAGAATTTCACTCCCGTTATCCCCCCCGGCTTCCAGGGGCTGAACGGTACTCAGATGCGAACAAGGTCTGTGTTTGAGAATGCAGGTTTCGATTTCGATAACACCTGGCAGATTCAGGAAGGTGATTATGAATCGTATCCCTACCTGCAGGTTCACCGCTATAATGAGCCTGGAGATGTTAATCCTGAAAATCCCATTCCTGCCCTTCGGCTCAAACTTGAGACGCTTACGGAAGATCCGTTTGGCCCGGGTACCGCAATGGCATTTAACGGCACTTCCGATTACATCAACACCCGCATGAGCGATACCATGCTGGGCATTCCCCAGAGCAGCTTTACGGTTGAGGCATGGATTCGTGTGAATAATACCAGCGGCGACAACCCCATTCTGGGCCATGCTACTGGCATGCAGACAAACCAAAGCCTGCATCTTATTGTACGGAACAACGCCCTTAACATGGGCTTTTATTCAAACGACCTCACCGGAGGCCCGAAGATACAGGCGGGCAGATGGCATCACGTTGCGTTTGTGTATGACAATGATGCCGGCGAGCAGCGCCTCTTTGTGGATGGCGCTGCCGACGGCGTGCGACAGGCTACTGCTTTTGACGGACATCCAGCCGGCTTAAATGCTCCGCTCAAAATCGGCCGCTGGCTTTCCGCCTATTTCGACGGATCCATGAACGACCTTCGCATTTGGCAGGGCGCCCGAACACAGGCTGAGATTCAGGCCAACATGAACCGCAGCCTCCCCCGCAATACCGGCGGACTGCTGGCCAACTACACCTTCAACGAAGCGCAAAAAAACGGCTATTTCGATGCTGATTTTACCGGCAACCGGGTTTTTGAAGTCACCCAAAATGCCCCTGCCTCCATTGCTTTTCTGGTCAACAACCCGAACTGGTTTGCACCGGTAATGCCGCTGGGGCAACACAGCGTTTTTGTGGCCGAAAATCAGACCCAAACGCTGGCTGATGCCGGTCTCAGTTTGGAAGCCGCACCGGGCAGCGGTTCCGTTTCGCTTTACCGCTACGGAACTAACGCTCAGGGATTCATCACCCTAAGCGGGTCAGATCCCGTAGCAGCGGAGTTTGGTGCCGGCACCGCTTTCGTAAACCGCTCTGATGCCGTTTTCGGGGTTTTCCCCTCCGGCAGCAGCGTGAGCGGCACCCTTACGCTGAATTACAGCTTTTATGAAGACGGCGCCCTGCAGCTTTTGCAGCGCAACAGCACCGGCGGCAGCTGGGAGCGTGCAAGCGGCTGGGTGCACGATCCGGTGAACCGCACCTACACCTTTTCGGGTACCATCGCCGAGCAGCAGCTGGCCCTCACCCGCCCGGTTACACAGCTTCAGTCGCGCGTCTATTTTGTGGGGGATGATGCCGCCGGTAACGCGCAGCTGGCCATTGAGGTGCGCAACAGCGGCTTGTCAGATGTCGCCTCAGTACCGGTGCAGCTTACCGCAAGCGGCATTTCGAACCTCAGCAGTGAAAACCCCGCACTGAGCGGCTCAACCTGGACCATCCCTGCGGTGATGGCCGGTGGACAGCAAACCCTGCTGCTCAGCGGCGAACTTGAAGATTATTTGGGTGAGCTGAGCATCAGCGTTTCGTCTGATCATTTCGAGCTTGAAGCCGGCAGTGTAATCAGTGCGCTGGGGCGGGCGTTTCCGGAAGCTTACGGTGCGGAAGCTGCTTTGGCACTGGGCAGCGGCAGCTATTTATCAACAGGCAAAACCGTTGCTGAGCTGGGACTCACCAACAGCAGCTTCACGGTTGAAACCTGGGTACAGTTTAACAGCCTGAACGGCGACAAAGGCATAATGGGGGCGGGTGAAAACGGAGGATTCAGTGATCACTTGCATCTTATCGCCCGAAACCAGCGCCTGCACATGGGCTTTTGGTCAAATGACACAAGCGGCAGCACGGTGCTCGAAACCGGCCGCTGGTACCATGCTGCTTTTGTTTATGATGCCGATGCCGAAGAGCAGCGGATCTACCTGAACGGCGGGCTTGAAGCTACAGGCACCGAACGCCCGCCCCTGACCGGCAACCGGGAGATGATGATAGGCCGTTTTGTTGAAGTTAACTTTCTGGATGGTTTTCTGGATGAATTTCGTATCTGGAACCGCGCCCTGCCGCAGGCTGAAATTCAGCAGCACATGAACCTCGTGGTTCAGCCCGCCGATGCCCGCTTTCAGGATCTGACGATGTACCTGCGTTTCGATCAGCGCAGCGGAACGGCCGTAGCTGATTTGGCCGGTAGCACGCTTAATACCTTTGCCGGAGACCCGCAGTGGGTTACGCTAAGCAGTGCCCCAATCGGGCAGTTTGGTGGCAGCGTGCAGCCGGGGCAGCCTTTCACGGCTGGCCCGGCAGGCGCAGAAGCCTCCGTTACGGACCTGAGCGGCGGCTCGCTTAGCGTCGTGGTTTCTGCAACCAACAACATGGCCGACCGCACCCACACCCAAGCCGGCGAAAATTTCCCCGGCTCCATTGAGGCCCGCCGTCGCGGCGTAAGCTGGGCGCTGCAACCCGAAAACGGCAGCACCTCGGGCACCATCACCCTGAACTACGGCTTCAGCGATCAGCAGGCCGGGCTTAACGCAGCAACAGAATACACGCAGGGACTGGTCGAAAGGGTTCTCTACCGCGAAGCGGCCGGGCAGCCCTGGCAGATTCAGACCGACTGGGTTCAGGATGATGCGGCTATGACCTTCACCCGAAGCGGCCCTGTAGTTGCCGGTGAGTACAGCACCGCCCTGGTAATCGACACCATCGTGCCGGTAGCGCCCAACCAATCTGGCTGGCGCATCATCGGCGCACCGGGTCCGCTGGCAACCTATGAGGAAGTGCTCTCCGGGCTTTGGACACAGGGCTACCCCGGTGCCGCCAACTCCGAAGACGGCGACTCCAACGTGTATCTCTATAACGAAACCACCCGCAGCTGGCAGATTCCCGGGCATGCGAGCCATATTTTCGGAACCACCGGCAGCAGCGGACTCTCAAGTGGCCGCGCGGCCCTGATGTTCATGTATGAAGATGATGCGGGCCTTGAGCTGCGCCATACCGGCTTCCCGCTCATCACCGAAGCCGTGATTGAGCTCACCAACACCAACACCAACCCCGACGCAAACCCCAATGCCTCGGGCTGGCATCTTGTGGCCAATCCCTACCCTTTCCCGATCAGCTGGGAGGCCGTAACCGATACCGGACTCAGCGGCGTGAACCCCGGCATCTTCATCTTCGACACCACCCTGTTCGAAAATGAAGGCGGCTACCGCCTCTATCAGCCCGGCGCGGGCGGGCTCCTGGGTGAAACCGGTCACAGCGGCATAATCCCGCCCTTTCAGGGATTTTGGGTACAGGCCAACCGTGCCAACGGACAGACCTCAGCCATCACCGTAAATGCTGATCAATCCGCTACCGGCGGCAGCCTGCACCGGAGCGCACAGCCTGACGCCCTCACCGCCGTAACCGGGGAAACTGCGGCGCAGCCGGCAGCTTCAACCGCATCCCCTTCCGGACTCCTGATTGCCCTCCGCGCGGAGCAGCTATCCGGCAATCGATCCGATGTGGCGCTGCTCTCGCTGTTTCACGAAAACGCCGCGGGGCTCAGTCCGCTCTATCGCCCGGCCGTGCTTACGCAGCACTACCTGCACCTTGACCTGCTCGATGAAAACGGCTTCCCTGCCGTAATGCAGTACCAAGCCCCTGAGATCGGCCATACCATCAGCATTCCGCTCAACATCCGCAGCTCGCGCAGCGGGCTGCACCGCCTCAGCCTCAGCGAAGAATGGCTGTCGGATGATGAGGCGGAGCACCTCACCCTTTACCTGCTCGACACCCAAACCGGCGAGCGCAGCCTTTGGCAGCCGGGCAGCAGTATCGAGCTTTACCTCGAAGCCAGCCTTAGCCGCTCCGCCTCTGATTCGGGAAGTTTCGCGGCGGAAGATTCCGGCCCAGCTTCAGGCAGCCGGGCTGAAAGCAGAGGCAGCCTCACCGGGCATGCTTCACCCCTGCGGGAGGTCGCACAGGCCGCAGCTCGGGTTCAGGCGCAGGAAATGCCGGCTTCCGTATTTGGCAAGGGTGATGCGCCCCGTGCCCTGCCCGCCTTCTGGAGGGCGCAGCATGGGAATGGTTCTGACCCGGACGCAGCTTCAGGCCTCCATTCCGGTTCGGCAGCTCAGGCAGCTCAGGCTGGTCTGTCGGGTCAGCCGGCAGCCCGCTTCCTGCTGGAAATTCACTACGGCACGGAAACAGAGGGCGGCCCGGCAGATGAGCTCCCGCTCGCTTTCGGACTCGACCAGAACTACCCCAACCCTTTCAACCCGGGCACCAGCATCCGCTACGCCCTTCCCGAAGACGCCGAGGTGCGGCTCGAAGTGTTCAACCTGCTGGGTCAGAGGGTCGCCCTGCTGCACAATGGCCCGCAAACGGCCGGTTTCCACACCCTCAGCTTCGACGCCTCCCGGCTCTCCAGCGGGGTGTACCTGTACCGCCTGCAAACCGTTTCGGCCGGCAGCACCCACACCGAAACCCGCAAGATGACGCTGATTAAGTAGGTTTGGGGTTTCGCGTTTCTGGTTTGAGGTTTCTGGTTTGAGGTTTCTGGTTTCAGGTTTGAAGTTTCGGGTTTGAAGTTTCTGGTTTGAGGTTTCCGGTTTGAAGTTTCTGGTTTCGGGTTTGAGGTTTCGGGTTTCCGGTTTCTTTTGGAAATGGGGAACCCGAATATTCAAATGTTCAAATCTTCAAATCTTCAAATCTTCAAATCCTTGAATCTTCAAATCACAACATCCCCGGCATCATCCATCTTATTCCGAATTTTATTTTATTTTCTAAACAAAATCCGTCTTTAAAACAATGAAAGAATCCTATCAGAAACTCACTGTTAAAAAAACAGCTTTGATCAGGCCACATCCGTAGTCATGATGTCGCCGGTGGGCGGTTGTGCAACGCCACCCCCGCCACCGCCACCGCCGACCATTCAGTAAGCGGCCCGGGCCATTGGCCTGCTGTTAAACACAAAAGCCTCGCAGCGGTATGCTGCGGGGCTTTTGTGTTTTGGTATCTTACAAAGACAGACGAAAGACCGGGGACCGCAGCCAAAAGCTAAAAGCTAACAGCTAACAGCTAAAAGCCAAAAGAAAAAGCTGACAGCACGCAAATTCATCCCATTCATGTGGGCATTAATACTATACCGCTACCGCTACAGGTACTCGAATCCTGTAATAGGCCGCTATCAAAGTCTGTTTGTGGTACACGAAATTGCCATACAATATTTGGGCCTTAATCCTTAAGCGTTAGAAAAAGCAAGACCTTATAATTATTTTTTAGCTATTTTGGTATAGTTATCACAAAACATGAAACACAGATATGATGTCGAATTGAACCATTCGATTAAAGCGCTCTTATTTCATGCTGAATTATTCGGTAACATAGCGCAACTGCAAAAATAAAAGCTTGGGTAGTCAGATGTTCAGATATAACTACAATATGAGATGTCTTGGTTTTATCGTAATCTATTTATTGGCCTTTGAAGATGTTTGGGGCATTTCAGACAGAACAGGGTCACAAAGCCGTAGCGTGCAGGCGCTTAATCAGCAGCTTTCCCATGCAGAACAGTTTCTGTTCCAGTATCCGGACAGTGCCATAAGCAGCATGCAGCAGCTTATGCCTGAGTTCATATTGCAGCCAAACGACTCCCTTGCCGCCCGGGCCTATTTCGTGATAGCAACCTCGTACTACCTCAAAGACTACTACAGGCTTGCCGTGAATAATTATGAAAGGGCGCTTCAAACATCATACAGCAATGAAAACCCATCCTTCAGAATAAGGGTGATTAACAACCTTGGCGTTAGCCACGATTTGCTGCTTAATCATGATGAGGCCCTGCGCTACTATATTGAGACGCTTACGCATGAACGGGAATTCGGAAGCCCGGCAGGTGTCGCAGAAGTATATAATAATATTGGGCTTGTATATATTTCTATTGGCAATAATGAAGCGGCCCTCGAAGCCCTGAACAAGGCAGAAGCCCTCATAGCTGATGAACCGGAGGCCTTTATAAACGGGCTAATCCTCCAAAACAAGGGCATCGTTTATCATGCTATGGAGCTTTATGAGGAAGCGATGCAGTTCATCGAGCAGGCCATTGATTTTTATGCTGAACATGGCTTTTATCATAATAAATTACAGTCTGTTCTGAACCTTGCTATTAATCTCATAGACAGAAAAGTGCATTTTGATAAGGCCCGGAGCCTTCTATTAAGCGGCATTGAGGAAGCCATCGAACGCGATATCCCACTGCTGCACGGATATATGAAATTAGAGCTGGCGCATATCGCGCTGCTAAGGGAGCGACCTACAGAAGCCCTCAGCTACCTTGATATTGCAGCCTCTATATTTGACTCGATGGAGGATCCTTTTTTAAGCTTTCCTTTAGATGTGTTCCGCTATCAGATAGAAGCATATGCTTTGCTTGGTAATGCAGCGGGGGTCCGGGAAGCAATGCAAAACTACGAAGATCTTTCATGGGAAAGAGATATAGCGCAGCGGGCAAAAGCCGTAGAAGAGCTAAAAACTGAGCTGAGCTACAATGAGAAGCTGGCTGAAATACAGCAAAAGACCAGCGAACTGGAAACGCAGCGAATCCGCACCCTGCTCGCCGGTTCAATCGCTGTTCTGCTGCTGTTCACTACACTGTTTTTAGTCGTTACCTACCGGCAACGGGAAAAAAAGCTGCAACAAATCTACAAACTCAATCAGCTTGCACGCGCACAGTTTTCGATGGTTGAACGGCTGACCTCAGAAGATGAGGAAGAGGCTAGAGCCGTGCCGGAACATGTGGCCAACGGAAAGTCAGAACAGACCCATTCCGCGCAAACAAAGCAGTCCGAAATAGAGGAGGTTTCGCCAAACAGTTCCCAAAACGGCCATAATCATACTGCGGAGGCAAAGAAAAAACCGGAGAATGCGGAGCGCTGGGTATTCAATAAAGTGCAAAAGGTAATAGCTGATGAAAAACTGCATCTGGAAAAAGACCTGAGCCTGTCACAGCTTGCTTCACTAACAGGCGTTTCGACACGCGCCATCTCCGCATCGATTAACTATTACAGTGGGTACTCATTCAATCATTTCGTAAATGATTATCGCGTTCGCACAGCAATTATGCTACTGGAAGATGAGTCCCAAAATTACCTGAGTATTGATGCAATTTATGAGCGCTGCGGGTTTTCTTCCAAAACGACCTTTTACAGCGCATTCGACCGGTACACCGGCATGACACCATATCAGTACCGGAAAGTTTCACAGTCATAGCTTTCATCAGGAAAACGCAGGATGTAAGGTACAGCTTTCTACCCATATGGCTTCCCTAAACGGGAAGCGGAGGCAGCCGTCCGAAGACCGGCGACCTCGGACGGAAGACCTCGGACCGAAGACCGAAGACCGAAGACCGAAGACCGAAGACCGAAGACCGAAGCTAACAGCCAAGAGTTAAAAGCCAAAAGCCAAAAGCGCGGTACAGGTTCGGGTGGCTCCGCCGGTCGCATCGCAGCTGCGCTGCTCCGGTTATTGGGGGGGCGGGGGTTTTCTACCCA
>NZ_JAIUMX010000115.1:0-10671 GCF_022565315.1 Cyclonatronum sp.
GCGATTTCGGCGATTTCGGCTTCAACCACATCGAGGTCGAGTCCGCCGGCCTCAATTTTGGAAAAATCCAGGATGTCGTTAATAACCCCGAGCAGGGCCTTGCCGGAAACATTGGCATTTTCGGCATATTGCTGCTGCGCATCATCAAGATTCGTATTAAGCAGCAGATCGGTGAAGCCGATCACCCCGTTCAGCGGGGTGCGTATTTCGTGGCTCATGTTCGCCAGAAAGGAACCCTTGGCAATGCTCGCGGCCTCGGCAGCCCGGAGGGCAGTGCTGAGCTCGGCGGTACGCTCCTCGACCTTGTGCTCCAGGTTTTTCTGGTGCGAGCGCAGTTTGCCGATCAGGTTGTTAAAAGCTTCACTGAGCTCGCGTACCTCGTGCCGGCCTCTTATTTCGAGCCCGTCAGGCAGGGGCTCATCATCCCGCAGCTTCACCTCCGCTGTGAGCAGCTCCAGCGGACGTGTAAGCAGGCGGTGCGCAATCCAGGCAAGAGCGGCAGCCAGCAGCAGGGCAAGCAGCATTACCAGGGCTGAAGCCTGCAAGAAAGCATTCACAGGCTGATAAATTTCGGCCGTGTCAATTTTCACCACAAGCCCCCAGTTCATGGCGGGGATGTAGCGCCACTCAGCCATCACCTCATTTCCGAGTGCATCGGTAAATATACCGCCTCCCTGATTGCCGCTCAGTGCCAGCCGCACCGTTGCGGAAAGCGGTTCGTGAACAGGCTGAGCGCTGCTGAGCGGGGGCGAAAACCGCGGCGTGCTGGTAAATACGAGCTCATCGTGCTCAGCGGCAAAAGTCAGCATTTCACCGGTGTTGCCCAAAAAATCAAGATTGCCGGTTATCGCCTGCAGCAGGGTTTCCGGCACTTTCAGCACCACATTCCCGGCTATGAGCCCGTCTCTGAAAACCGGCGAGGTGATAAAAGCTGCCGAAGTCTGTGCCGGCGGATACCAGGAGAAATTCGAAATTTCGGTCTGCAACAGAGTGTTGGCAGCATTCACGCTAAGCCCGATTTCATTACCAAGCCGCTCCGTATCGCTGATCCTGAGCCCGGCAAGCCCGGGATGCCTCATCGAAAAACGAACCTGCCCAGCGTCATCAATCAGCAGTAAATCGCCGTACCCCTTTTCCGAGATGTAGCTTTCCAGAAATGAGAAAAAAAGCTGGTCGGGCTGCGTTCCCGAAGCCGGCTGCTGCAAAAGCCGGTTCCACTCCGGCAGGCGCGAAAGCGTGTTTGCATCACTAATGCGGCTGTTCACCAGGTCCTCAATCTGATCGCGGCTGCTGTTGGCCAGGGCAATCAGATCCAGCCGCTGCTGCTGTTTAATGGATTCCCTGAATATGCTGTTTGCCGAGAAAAACAGGGCAAGCAGGGGCAGCAGGGCCACCAGCAAAATGAGCAGGCCGAGCTCAGCGGTATTCGATCGTAGTTTAATCATGGCCCCGGCACCCCCAGCACTTCACCCTGATTGGCCCAGTGACCGCCCCACTGCCGGTAGAGGCCGTCCAGAAAATCCTGCCACTGCTGCGCGCTGCGGTAAGGCGGGTAAGGCAGCGGACGCACCGGCTTGGGCGAGCTCCACACAATATCGAACTGCCCGTCGCCGCGAATGCGCCCGATGCGCACGGTTTTCCACAAATGCTGCGTGCGTGCATCTATGCTCACGGGCCCGTGCGGGGCCGCAAAAGAAAGCCCGCCAAGTTCGGCGCGAATGTTTTCGGGGGATGTGCTTCCGGCTGCTTCTGCCGCCAGTGCCCACAAATGCACCCCTGTCCAGGCCGCTTCCATAGGGTCGTTGATGACGGCATCTTCCCCGAAGGCCGCCTGGTAAGCCGCAACAAAAGCTTCATTGCGGGCACCGGATACGCTCTGAAAATAATTCCAGGCGGCAAAGTCGCCTTCGAAGGGCGCGCTGCCCATCATCTGAAGCTCGGTTTCCGCAATGCTGAAGGAAATCGTTGGTATAAGCTCCGGCGTGATGCCCCGCGCCCGCAGCGCTTTAAAAAACGCAATATTGCTGTCGCCGTTGAGGGTGTTGAGAATCACATCGGGCTGCAGCCGCACAATGTCATCCGCAGCTGACTCCACCTCCGTACTCCCCAAAAGCACGTAGGCTTCCCCCACAATTTCACCCCGCAGCGACTGCACCTGATCGCGGATGATTGCGTTGGCGGCATGCGGGAAAACGTAGTCTGAGCCTATCAAATAGAAGCGGTTGCCCAGCTGATCCATCGCCCATTTCACGGCAGGCATAATCTGCTGATTCGGCGCCGCGCCGGTGTACACAATATTGGGTGAAAGCTCCATGCCCTCATACTGCACGGGGTAAAACAGCAAATGGTTGTGCCGCTCAAAAACCGGCCTTACCGTACGGCGGGAATCGGAGGTCCAGCAGCCGAAAACCACCTTAACACCGTCGTCGGTGATGAGGCGTTCGGCCTCCTCTGCAAAAACCGGCCCTGCAGAGGCCCCGTCGCGAACAACGGGCTCAATCTGCCGCCCGTTAACCCCGCCCCGCGCATTGATTTCCTCAATGGCGAGCAGGGTTGCGTTCACCACACTCAGCTCGCTGATCGCCATAGTGCCGGTGAGCGAATGCAGCACACCAACCCGCACCGGCTCCCGCTGAGCTTCGGGGGAAGTGCTGGCGCTATCTGCTGAAACGCCTGCGCCGCAGGACTGAAGAAAAAAAATTGCCAGTACAATCAGCGTCGGTACAAATAAGAAAGTCTTCTTTAACAAAGCGGGTTCTGACTAATAATAATGATTGATTTGCACACTCCTGAACCTGCTGGGAACCGTTGTGAGAGGCACAAGAATGAAATAGCCGCAGATGATTTGGTTTTTCAATGGTTGCTGTTAAATCTAAAATAGTTTATTCCGATGTAATAATCACTTTCCTGTGTAACGATATACCTAACAAGCCTTTCGCTCAGACCATACTGCTCCGGCATGCGCGTATTTCAGCTGTGCCCCCTTTCTTCGTGCTGCCATGTAAAATTCTTTTTTTCCTTTTCAGCAGCCCCAAAAAATTCCAAAAACAGCTTCCTGCACGAAGCCCGTCCCCCTAACACAAAAACCCCGCGTCACCGACAGTGCGGGCGCGGGGTTTGGCTCAGGAGGCTGCAAGATTCGGCTTAACGGTTAGCGTCAGGCTCATCCTACTCTGAGACGATATCGGCTTCGACTTCCCATGCATCATCGAAGCCGGCTTTTTGGGGCTTACCTTCATCTTGGGCTGTTATCTCTCGCTTAATAATTACCTGTACATCATTGCTCAGCATCACAAACGCGGCCACCGTACTAATAATGGGATGAAGCACGAACAGGCCGCCGATTCCGACTGTACCCAGGGTGAGGGGGGCCTCAAAAAGGGTCTTGCCTTTTTTATTTCGGATAATGAGGCGCCGGGCATTTCCTTCGGCGATCATGCGGCGGATTTCTTCAATGAGGTGCTCGCCGTTCAGCCTGATTTCTTCAAAAGTAGGTGCGTTCATGGCAAGAAGTTTCTGATGGAGGTGTAAGGTTTGGCGCGTTACGCTCTCTTTATACGCAAACAAATTCCTATTGATACCTGAAATTTCTGATTATTTATGCTTGCACACACATTCTGCGCTTCCACCTACGGAGTTGATGCGCACATTATAGATGTAGAAGTTCACGCGCAGGGCGGACAGCCTTTCTACTCCCTCGTTGGCCTGCCCGACCGGGCCGTGAGCGAAAGCAAACACCGGGTTGATGCCGCCATTCAGGCCTCCCGCATGGAAGTGCCGCGCGGCAAGATTATTGTGAACCTCGCCCCGGCCGACCTCCCTAAAGAGGGCAGCGCCTTCGACCTGCCGATCGCTATCGGGCATCTGCTCGCGAACCGGCAGCTGATGAACGACAAGGTCCCCAAAACCGTACTGCTCGGCGAGCTTGCCCTCGACGGCGGGCTGCGCCCCGTGAAGGGCGTGCTGCCCATAGCCGTTGAGGCCCATAAACGGGGCTTCGAATACCTGCTGCTGCCCGAAGCCAATGCGGGTGAAGCCGCCGTAGTGAGCGGCCTGAAAGTTCTCGGCTGCACAAGCCTGCGGCAGGTTGTGGACTGGTTTAACGGCAAAGCGGAGGTTGCCCCGCATGTAACCAACCTCGATGAGCTTTTCAGCCAGCACACATCGGAGGTAACCGTTGACTTTGCCGATGTGAAGGGGCAGGAAAACGTGAAGCGCGCGATGGAAGTTGCCGCAGCCGGTGGCCACAATCTCGTGATGGTAGGTCCGCCCGGCTCGGGCAAAACCATGCTGGCCCGGCGGCTGTCCGGCATACTGCCGCCGCTCTCCCTCAACGAAGCCCTGGAAACGACCAAAATCCACTCCGTAACCGGCCTGATGCGCAGCGGCAGCAGCATCGTAACGACCCGCCCGTTCCGGGCCCCGCACCATACCATTTCGGATGTGGCGCTGGTAGGGGGAGGGAGCATCCCCATGCCCGGCGAAATCTCGCTGGCCCATAACGGCGTGCTGTTTCTGGATGAGCTGCCGGAGTTTCAGCGCAAAGCCCTCGAAGTGATGCGGCAGCCCCTCGAAGACGGCTTCGTGACCATTTCCCGCGCCCGCATGACCGTGAGCTATCCGAGCAAAATCATGCTCGTTGCCTCGATGAACCCCTCGCCCTCCGGCGACTGGTACGACCCCGGCAACCCCGAAGGCACCACACACGGGCAGATGCAGCGGTACCTCAGCAAAATCAGCGGTCCGCTGCTCGACCGCATCGACCTGCATGTGGAGGTAAACAAAGTGAGTTTCGAAGAACTCTCTCAGAAGTCGCAGGGTGAAGCCTCAGCCGCGATCCGGGAGCGGGTGATGGCCTGCCGGCAGATACAGCAGCAGCGGTTTTTGGGGATGGATGTGCACTGCAACGCGCAGATGAGCTCCCGGCAGGTACGAAAAATCTGCCGGCTCGATGATGCCGGCGCCGCCATCCTGAAACGCGCCATGACCAGCCTCGGCCTCTCGGCCCGGGCTTACGACCGCATCCTGAAGGTATCCCGAACCATTGCCGACCTTGAGCGCAGCGAGCAGATCAGGGGGCACCACATAGCTGAAGCCGTACAGTACCGCAGCCTCGACCGCGAAGGCTGGCTGGGGTAGCGGGAGGGAGCTGGAATGCCGTTTCAGACCAATGCCTGCAAGCAGCCCAAAAAATCAAAATTTGCCTGTTGCGCCCGTCTGAATACTGCCGTATATTTGAAGTCTGTTAAAAACAGAAGCGCTCGTAGCTCAACTGGACAGAGCATCTGACTACGGATCAGAAGGTTGGGGGTTCGAATCCTCCCGAGCGCACACCCTAAATTACAAGACACACATAGTTTGTAATTCCGGCCGCACCCGAGGAATCGGATGCGGCCTTCTTTTTTTAAGGCCGTTTTAAACAGGGCTTAAAGGCCCATTAAAACCGGGCTGCCTTATCAGCGCCCTTCCCCCGATAAATAATGGCCCGCGCATCGGGCTGATCAGGCGGGTTTAAGCCCCTTCCCCCCTTCCCATCCCTGCCTGTACGCTGTGCTTTGTCTGACCATCCTCCGGGCCGGAGCCTCACCCGGCGCAGGTGTTTTGTAAAATGTACCCAATTTGTCAGGAGCAAATACGGACCATTCCCGGAGCAAACACGGAGAAAACCTTGTAAAAAGGGTCCGGCAGACCGCGGTTTAAAGCCCAAATAAGGCCGGTCAGTGCGCGGCAGCAACCCGCCGGATTTACGATTTTTGCAATTTGCAACACTTTCCGGCTTACCACTTACGGCACAGGAAGTCATTTTCACAGGCATAGGGATGATGTTGCTTCTTCCCTTTGCGGCCTTCGCGTAACCCCTTGTGAGCATCGCGGCAAATACCGGCTGCCGGGGTTGACCGCTAAGGGTGTGAAGGTTGTGGGGATGGGGCGGAAAAAACCTCCAAGGTTTTGATGAGGGCTCCGTGGTGGGCAAAGACCTGACAGGTTTTGAAAACCTGTCAGGTCTGATAGCACATCCGTGTTCGGAGATCCGCCCCATCCGCGGGCTTTTCGCGGCTATCGTGTAAGGTTTTTCCGGCTTGGGGCTCTTTATGCAAGACCATCACCCCTACTCGTTAAGCCAACATCTTCACCTGTATGCCCGATTACACTCTGCCGCTGCTGCCGGGGCAGCTGTACCACATTTACACGCACGCCAACGGGGGTGAGAACCTCTTCCCCAAAGAACAGAACTACAGCTTCTTCCTGATGAAATATGCTCACCACATCAGTCCGGTAGCCGATACGCTGGCCTACTGCCTGATGCCGAATCACCTGCACCTGCTGGTGCGGATGAAACCGGAGGAGGTGGTGCGGAGGTATGCGGAAGAAAAGAAGAAGGGTGGCAAAAACCTTCGGGGTTTTGATCGGAGCTCCGTGGTGGTGAGCAAAAACCTCCAAGGTTTTGATGAGGGCTCCGTGACGGGCAAAGACCTGACAGGTTTTGAAAACCTGTCAGGTCTGCTCTCGAAGCAGTTTAGCAATCTGTTTAATTCGTATTCGAAGGCGTATAATAAAATGTATAATCGCAGGGGATCCCTTTTTGAAAGACCTTTCAAACGCAAGCCCGTAACCTCCGATGCTTACCTGCTTCGGCTGGTTGCGTATATCCACCTGAACCCGGTGCATCACGGGTTTGCGGAGCGGGCGGGGGATTGGCCGCATAGTTCGTTTCGGGCGTATGTTGAGCCGGGCAGGCGTTCGCGTATCTGCCGGGATCTGCTGCTGCATCTTGCCGGCGGTCCGGAGGCTTTTGAGGCCCTGCACCGCGATTGGATGCCCGGCCCTGATGATCAGGAAGACGGGCCGAAGTGGTAAGTACCGGCAGCCGGGCTTAACCGCGAAGGGCGCGAAGGGTGTCACGAAGGGTCGCAAAGGTGAGGGGGTTGCGTCCCGGCTCAGGTTCCTGATCTGCCTGCATCACCCATCCCCCCAAAAACGCAACGGTTTTGATACGGGCTACGGGGTGGGCAAAGACCTGACAGGTTTTGAAAACCTGTCAGGTCTGCTATAAGTACCCCGCCCGTTCCGCGGGCCATTGGCGGCTGCCGTGTTTACCGCTACGCACCCTGGGAATATTTTTGAATTTTTTTGGGAAGGGGTGACGGAAGCTGACACCCTCATCTATTATTTTATAGGGAGATTCGCCCGAAAAACGGGCTTTATTTTATTTGAATTCAACCTTTTAAACACCATGAAACTATTTATACTGCTTATTGCGCTCACATTTATCACTGCCTGCAAAGGCGAACCACAGCTTGATCTTACGGTCAAAGCCGATACTTCAAATAACCCCTTTAAGCCTGACTGACAAACAATTATCAATATTTTTCTATGGTTTGAAAGGCTTCATGTATTACCTTATTTAGATGATATTTGTAACATGCACTTAGCCGACGTTTTACGGCAGCTGTATAAAACATCATCAAAAATATTTTTGCATAAACATCCTATTTTGCAGCAGCCACAGGCCTTCTAACTTATCAGCCATTATGAAAACCTTACGAGAGCTTCTCCAGCCCAGACCTACCGTATTAAACAATACAAACACAGATATTGTCCTGAATCTTGACCTTTTATCTAAAGATAAAATAGACCCTCACAGCTTCTTTGAGGAAAACTATGTTACCAAAGGGATGGCAGACTTGTACCGGTATGTGTTTCAAAAATTTGAACATAAGGATGACGCTTTTCTCTTTATGCTGAAGCAATCAATGGGGGGAGGTAAAACGCACAATTTAATTGCACTGGGTTTACTTGCGAAATACCCGACTTTGCGGGAAAAGTATATGAAGGAATCTTACGACACTTCAGTCCTGGATGCAATCAAAGTAGTGACCGTTAATGGCCGGGATAATCATAACCTTGGTATATGGGGTACAATTGCTGAGCAAATCGGAAAGTCACAGCAGTTCAACAGTTTCTACCAACCTCTCAAAGCACCTGGAAGAAATGCATGGCTTGAATTGCTGAAAGGTGAGAAGCTTCTCATCATGATGGATGAGCTCCCTCCCTACATTTATGACCTGCAATCGCAGCCGATCGGAGGCTCTACCCTTGCCGATGTAACCACTACCGCACTTGCTAACTTGTTTAATGCAGCAAGTGAGCTTAAAGATATTGTAATCATTATTACAGATTTAGAAGCTGAGTTCGCAATGGACGGTCTCGGAATTAATCAGGCATTGATTAACCTGCAGGACGAAAGTAAAAGGTTTACAAGATTAATCGAACCCGTTAACCAGTCAAGCAGCGAAGTTTATCAGATTTTAGGGACCCGCTTATTTGAAAAGCTGCCACCAAAGGAGGAGGTGCTCGCTATTGCCGAGAGCTATGCACAGGCTTTGAAAACAGCCAAGCAAGCAGGCCTTTATGAAGGTAAGACCGAAACAATTAAGAAGCAGATTGAAACAAGCTACCCATTCCATCCTGCTACCCGTGACTTGATGGCTCGTTTTAAAGAAAACAAGGGGTTCCAAAAAACACGCGGGCTTATCCGGTTTTGGCGGGTAGTTCTGAACCGAATGTTCCATGAAACGGAAGGCTGGGCGGACGACCGTTACCTGATACACCCTTACGACATCGACTTAAACCACACTGATACTCGTAATATAATTGCCGATGTAAACAAAAACCTTGACAATGCGCTCTCTCACGACATAGCTGACCAAGGTAATGCAGTTGCTGAAAAAATAGCAGATCAGCACAATACCGACCTACCTATTAAGATTTCCAAGCTTATACTTTTCAGCTCCTTATCTACAATTACAAATCAGACAAAGGGGCTTAAACGGCATGAAATCATCTATGCTCTGGCAGGCCCCGATATTCAGCTTGACAGGGTTTATGAGTTCATTGGTGACCTACGGCAGTCCTCATGGTACATCCATCAGGATGCTGCTGAAAACATTTTGTACAAGCATGTACAGAATGTAGTCTCCAAGATGAATGACTTTGAAAAAAGCTTTACCACTGAATCAAACAAACAACAGGCTCGAATTGCTATTGCCGAGTTGTTCAAACCCCATCAGAAAGATTTATATGACAAGGTACTTACGCTACCGGGTCTCAATGAAATTACACTTTCGGCAGATCAGCTTTTGCTGGTTATTTCCGATTATCAGGGAAGCGGTTTAAACCCTGAACTTAAAGAAAAATGGGAACAGGATCAGTTTCGGAACCGGCTCATTGTAATTTCTGGTGATCCTGCAATTACCCAAAGGATTTACAGCCATATTGCAAGATTAAGGGCCCTTGAAAATATTTTCAACGAGTTCCAAACGGACAATGTGCCGGCAACAGACCCGCAGTACAAAGAAGCTGATGATCTTAAGGGGCGGGCTCATGTCAGTTTTCTGTCAGCAGTTACGCAGGCCTTCACAACCGTTTATTACCCTACAAAAGAGAGAAACGGTGAGTTCATCAAAAAAAATGAAATTCAGTTACAGTTTAGCGATAACAGGCTCAACGGAGAAGAGCAGGTTAGGCAGTTACTAATCAGTAACCAAAAGTTTTATACAGACCTGACAAGTGATACTTTTCGAAAAGAAGCAGAAGCTAAACTGTTCGGCGGGCAAACCTCAGTACCATTTACTGAACTTCGGAAAAGAGCCGCGCAATATACCCATTGGCCGTTTCACCACCCCCGTGGTTTGGAATCGCTGCGGGATACAGCTGTACAAAAAGGTTTTTGGAAAAATGAGGGCAGCAATGTCAACAAAGGCCCTTTTGAAAAAGAAAAGACTTCTGTACTGCTCCAGCCAAAAACCAGAGACGCAAACTCAGGCTACCAGCTCGTTACTTTAAAACCAATACACGGCGATAAAATTTACTGGGAAATAGGTAAAGATGTTACCGAAGCTTCCTCTCCGATCGACGACCTTTCAGAACCCTTCAAGATACAGCATATGGTCGTTTCTTTTTTGTGTGTCGATACCAGCGGTGCGCATAAAACCGGACAACCGGTAGTATTCCAAAACACCCTCGACATCAAGTACAGCTTTACCGGTACCGGTGATGAGCGCTATTGTGAGCTGAAATCGGTTCCTGATGGTGCAAAAATCAAATACACAACCGATGACAGCGACCCGGCCTCTCACGGTGGAATTTATGAAGATCGCTTTATAGTACCCGCTAATGCAACAGTGATTAGAGCAATAGCATCTTTGGAGTCTGTTAACTCTGATCCTTTAACTGCAACTGTTCCCAAAGGCAAGAATGTAATTACGATCGATGATTCTAAAAGCTATGCATTTAACTTCCCTACAAGACTCGACAGCACCCGGGACATCTTTGAGTGGCTGGAGAAAGTGGGCCATATCGACCTAATTATCGAGGCCTTTGAATACGCCGTTGTCAATACCGTGGAAACTCAGCGTTTTGCAGGTTATGAAGTTCATGGCATTGAACTCACCCTTGCTGATATTAAAACCCATATTGAGACTATTAGAGCACTTTTTAGTTTCGAAACAAAACTTACACTCCGGGTTAATAAACTCAGGTTCATGGATATTCCGGTCCATACTGACCCCCTCTGGCGGTAGCTTTTAGCCGCGAGTTTCAGCCTGCCATTCCGGCGGATGCTGACCCCTGTGTGTGATTTATGTGCGCCATGAATGCGTGCCCCTTTTA
>NZ_JAIUMX010000116.1:0-10609 GCF_022565315.1 Cyclonatronum sp.
CCTCCTCAGCTGTGAGCTGATGATCTGCAAGGCAGTCGGAAATAAGCTCATCGAGCGCCTCAGATTTGATCCGGTTGAGGAGGTCGTCGTCGAGCTGAAGCCCGCGCAGGTAAGATTCCATATCGAAGCGGTTAAAGGAGGTGCTGCCGTCCATAAACAGGCTAACGGCTGCATCGGCGAGCAGCAGGTTTCGCTGCGTGCGCTCCGGCTCGGGCAGGGAAGGGGCTGCGAGTGCCTGCAGAAGCTGATCGGGCCTGTCTGAGTCCGTGAGGTTTTCGAGGCTTTCCGCAGCTTGCATGAGCGTGAGCTGTGCCTGCTTTTTGCGGGATGTTTTGGCAACGCGCGCAATAAGAAGGATGAGGCAGCCCCCCGCAACAGTGAGCAGGGAAGGGGTGAGGATGCCCGCGATAAGAACAATCCATCCAACTGCAAAGCCGGCTGTTACGAGCGGATCTCTCTGTTTGAAAACAGGAGCCTGCGGCGGTGCGGCCGTTTCGCCTGCCTGCCCGCTGCCCGAATAAGTGAGGCCCGTATTTACGAATTCCTCAACGGTGGGCTGTCCGCCCGAAGCGGCTGCCGTGGATCCGCTTCGGGAGCGTTTCGACTTGGGGCCGATTTTCTCGCGGTAGTACAGACCGTGCCTGCCGCCGGCCACGTAGGCGCCGTTTTTGTTAAACCCAATGCGGGCACCGGTAACACCGGCCGATAACCCAATGCCTCCCTTGGAAAAATTGATTCTTACCGGACCCCTGGAGATACTTTTTCTTAAAAAAAACGGCATGTTCTGTTTGAATTTTAAATCTAATATTCTAATTTGAGGCTCGAATTAGTGCTGTTGCTAAACAGCTGAAAACACTGATTTTGAAAAAAGCCTCTCCCGAACGGTTTTAATTTGGTGGCCGTAGGGTTGTCTGGTAATATAAGAAACAGGGGTTATTTCAGCAGAAATATTGAAAGCACAAGCGGATATAAACTTAACAGCGTAAACTTCACAAAATAAAATTTTCTGCTAACAGCGAAAATTCGCTTGTCTTTAACTTTTCGATTTCTTATCTATGATGAGGCTGTTTTGCAGCTGTTTTTTTGATTCGGCGGGATATTTGTAAACGACGATAGAGTTACTTTAAACACTTAACGATTCGTACAGTAATGCTTATTAACCTTCAAAAAAGTAAGAAAGCGATTTTCTGCGCATTAGCAGCCTTTTTCGCTTTGGGGATGTTCGGACATTCTGCTGCCGATGCGCAGAATATCCGGTTTACGGGTTTTGTTAAAACGGATGCCTACTCTGATAACAGAGAGCTGGTTTCTGCACGTGAAGGGCAGTTTGCCCTTTTTCCTTTGCCCGAACGCATTATTAACGGCGAGGACTTAAACGAAAACCGGCAGTTTAACATGGTGAGTATTCAGACCCGCGTTACGGGTCATATCAGCGGGCCCGATGCTTTTGGTGCACGCACCAGCGGGATGATAGAAGGTGCTTTTTTCGGCGTTACCGATGCCAACATCAATACTTTCCGGATGCGGCACGCCTTTGTACGCCTCGACTGGGAAAATACACAGCTGATTGTGGGTCAGTTCTGGCATCCGATGTTTATCACCCAGAGTTTTCCGGAAGTGGTGAACTTCAATACAGGGGTGCCGTTTCAGGCTTTTTCCCGGAATCCGCAGGTACGGCTTACCTATAAAATGGGGGATATCAGCCTGATTGCCGCGGCCCTAACGCAGCGCGACTTTGCCGGACCCGGCGGGAGTCAGCCCCTTCGGAATGCGGGCATCCCGAATCTGCACGCAGGTATTCAGGGTACTGCCGGCGGGCATCACTTCGGCACCGGGGTAGATTTTAAAACTGTGGTACTCGAAAACAAGTTTACCGAATCTGCAAACAGCCTGGCTGCCTTTGCCTTCGCGAGGCTTAATTTCGGCGGACCATTCTTTAAAGTTTACGGCCTTGTGGGTCAGAATATGACCGACCATCTGATGATTGGGGGCCTTGCACGGGAAGCGGTTTCAGGCGGAAAGGATAAGGTTTATCCTACTGATATTTTTTCCGTTTGGACCGAACTCAGCACCGGCTTCCGCGGCGACAGTGAGGGAATCCGTACCGAGTTCGGCATATTTGCCGGATATACACAGAATTTGGGGGTAAGTGAAGACGGCCTCACGCCGGTTCCCGGTTCCCGGGGCCTGGCGTTTGGGGCCGCCTATCCCGATACCGGGCTCGACTATGTCTGGAGGGTTTCCCCCCGTGCACAGATGCAGTCGGGGCCGGTACGCTTCGCAGCCGAGTTTGAGTACACGGTTGCCGCCTACGGACCCTTCAACACCGATCTTACCATCAGGGACAGCGAAACCGTTGGCAATTTCAGGATTCAGCTTTCAGCTTACCTGTTTTTCTGATGAAAGAAACAAGGCAGTAAACAGCTGTGGGCCTTTACAGCAGTTTTGTGAAGGCCTGCAGGGTCATAAAGATTTTGGGGATACTGCCTTTGTATCAATAAACGCAACACGACTCAACCTAACCAACTAACTCAATTGCGCACTATGGAACATAAAGAAATGGCCAAAGCGTACTGGAAGAAAAACCTCACCTATGTAGGCGGGCTGCTTTTCATCTGGTTTATGGCATCGTTCGGAGCAGGTATTCTGTTTGTGGATTACCTGGATAATTTTACGCTGGGTGGTTTTCCGCTCGGTTTTTGGTTTGCTCAGCAGGGCTCTATGTACATCTTCGTCATTGTAATTGCTGCATATATGGTGCTGATGAACAAGCTCGATAAAGAGTTCGGCTTTGATGAACAAGACTAACCTAAACCAACAGAGAAACTAATCAAATGGATCCTATCCTTTTTTGGACGTTAATAATCGTCGGAGCAAGTTTTGCGCTTTATATCGGTATTGCGGTTTGGTCGCGTGCCGGCAATACAAGTGAATTTTATGTGGCGGGCGGCTCTGTGCCTCCGCTGGCAAACGGTATGGCAACCGCCGCTGACTGGATGTCGGCTGCCTCCTTTATCTCGATGGCCGGCCTGATCGCCTTTATGGGGCGCGACGGTTCGGTTTACCTGATGGGCTGGACGGGCGGCTACGTGCTGCTGGCGCTTCTGCTCGCACCTTATCTGCGTAAATTCGGTAAGTTTACGGTGCCTGATTTCGTGGGCGACCGTTACTACTCCTCAACTGCCCGTCTTGTGGCGGTTGTGTGTGCCGTGTTTATTTCCTTCGTATATGTTGCAGGTCAGATGCGCGGGGTAGGTATTGTATTCTCCCGCTTCCTGAATGTGGAAATTGAGATCGGTGTGGTAATCGGGATGGTTATCGTGTTCTTCTACGCGGTATTCGGCGGTATGAAAGGCATTACCTACACACAGGTTGCGCAGTACTGTGTGCTTATTTTTGCCTATCTCGTACCGGCAGTTTTTATCTCACTGCTCCTTACCGGAAACGTGATTCCTCAGGTTGGCTTCGGTTCAACCATGCTCGGCAGTGATCAGTCTATCCTTGAACGCCTCGACGGCCTAAGCACCGAATTCGGGTTTGACGCGTACACGTCAGGAGCTCTGGCCAAACTGGATGTCTTCTTCATCACCTTCGCGCTCATGGTGGGCACCGCGGGTCTTCCGCACGTAATTGTGCGTTTCTTCACCGTACCTAAGGTACGTGATGCCCGTAAATCAGCGCTTTATGCCCTTATTTTTATCGTGCTTCTGTACGCTACGGCTCCTGCCATTGCAGCCTTTGCACGCGTGAACCTTTTCGAAACCATCAACAATGTGAAGTATGAAGAGGTGCCTGACTGGTTTAAGACCTGGGAAAACACCGGCCTCATTGTTTTTGATGATAAAAATGAGGACGGCATCATTCAGTACCGCGCCGATAACACCATAAATGAGCTAAATATCGACCGCGATATCATCGTACTTGCCAACCCTGAAATTGCAGGCCTGCCCGCTTGGGTAATCGGTCTGGTTGCTGCCGGAGGTGTGGCGGCTGCGCTCTCCACGGCTGCGGGGCTTCTGCTCGTAATCTCGACTTCCGTTGCCCATGACCTTGTGAAACGAACCCTTTCACCAAGTATGAGCGATAAGAAAGAGCTGATGATTGCTCGGATTTCCGCTGGTCTGGCGGTAGTTATTGCCGGTTACTTCGGTATTAATCCGCCCGGGTTTGTGGCCCAAACGGTGGCCTTTGCCTTCGGGCTTGCGGCGGCCTCCTTCTTCCCGGCCATCATGCTCGGTATTTTCTACAAGCGCATGAATAAGGAAGGGGCCATTGCAGGCATGGTTGCCGGACTCGTAATCACAACCGCCTACATCGTGTACTTCACCTTCATCCGTACCGACCTGAACAATATCGACCACTGGTGGTTTGGTATTTCGCCTCAGGGCTTCGGAACCGTAGGTATGCTGGTGAACTTTGCGGTCGCCCTTGCGGTGTCCAAATTCACGGCGCCGCCGCCGATTGAGATTCAGAATCTGGTTGAGAACATCCGCATCCCGCGTGAACTCACCGATGATGAAAGCAAGTAAAAACTGAAACGCAACAAGCATGAACCGGATGCAGGATATCCGGTTCATGCTTGATTTTTATCTGTAAAAGATTTTTGTTATTCAAACTGCGGCTTAAACAGCTGCGCTTTTCCTTCAACATTATTTTTTCACCGCGATGCAGACCGGGTGTCAGCATCCGCCAAGCTAACATTCACGAACAAGATCAGCCTAACGTATGTCTAATTCAGCAACTGACGAAACTGTAAACAAGAACGGAGAATTTTATTATCCCTCCGATGAAATTGTAGCCAATGCGCACATCAAAGATTATGATGCTGTTTATAAACGCTCTATCGAAGACCCTGAAGGATTTTGGGCGGAAGAGGCGGACAAGCTTGAGTGGTACAAAAAATGGGACAAAGTTTTTGATGACTCCCAGGCACCCTTCTACAAGTGGTTTGTAGGTGCCAAAACCAACATTATCCAAAATGCCATCGACCGGCACCTGAAAACCTGGCGACGCAACAAGGTTGCCATGATCTGGGAAGGTGAGCCGGGCGATGTGAAGGTGCTTTCCTATCATGCCCTGAACCGTGAAGTGAGTAAAACGGCCAACGTGCTCAAGAGCATGGGCGTGCGTAAGGGCGATATTGTTACCATCTACATGCCGCAAATCCCCGAGCTTGCCATCACCATGCTTGCATGTGTGAAGATAGGCGCTGCCCACAGCGTTGTTTACGGCGGCTTTAGTGTGGAAGCGCTTGCCGACCGTATCGCGAGTGCCAATTCCCGTGTACTCGTAACTGCCGACGGCGGCTTTCGCCGTGGTAAAATTACCGACCTCAAATCCATCGCTAACGAAGCCATGGACCGCTCCCCGACCATTGAGGTGTGTATCACGGTGAAGCGCACCGGGCATGAAGTCCGCATGGAAAACGACCGCGATTTCTGGTTTCACGACCTGATGTCGCTGCCCATCGCAAGCACCAAGTGCGAAACCGAGCAGATGGATGCCGAAGATATGCTCTTCATCCTTTTCACTTCCGGTACAACCGGCAAGCCCAAGGGTCTGGTGCACACACACGGCGGCTATCAGGTGTACACCTCAACCACACACCGCTATGTGTTTGATATTAAGGATGAAGACCGCTGGTGGTGTGCTGCCGATCCGGGCTGGATTACCGGACACAGCTACCTGGTTTACAGCCCGCTGATTAATGGCTCCACCATTATTATGTACGAAGGCGCCCCAAACCATCCGTACCCGAACCGCTGGTGGCACATGATTGAAAAGTACGGGGTTACCATTCTGTACACCTCTCCTACTGCGGTGCGCGGCCTGATGCGTTTCGGCGATCAGTGGCCGAAGCGGCACGACCTGAGCAGCCTGCGCCTGCTGGGCTCCGTTGGCGAGCCGATTAATCCCGAGGCCTGGCGCTGGTATCACAAGCATATCGGGGGCGACAGGTGCCCGATTATGGATACCTGGTGGCAGACCGAAACCGGCGGCTTTATGATCACCCCGCTGCCCGTAACCCCGCTGAAACCCGGCTCCGCAACCAAGCCTTTCTTTGGCGTGCAGGTTGCAATTGTGGATGAAAACGGGGAAGAGGTTGCTCCCGGTGAGGAAGGCAAGCTCGTTATCAAGCGCCCGACGCCCGGTATGGCGAGAACCATCCTCAACGATCCGGAGCGCTATGCCGATACCTACTGGAAAGAGTATGAAGCCAAAGGTTGGTACAAAGCCGGTGACTCTGCCCGTATCGACGAAGACGGCTACATCTGGGTTATCGGCCGGATTGATGACGTTATCAAAGTGAGCGGGTACCGCCTCGGTACCGCTGAGGTGGAGAGCGCGTTGGTAAGCTTCCCGGCTGTAGCCGAAGCTGCTGCTATTGCTCTGCCGCATGAGCTCAAGGGGAACTGCATTCACGTGTACTGTATCCTGAAAGCCGGTATGACCGGTGATCAGAAACTGGCTAACGAAATCAAGGCGCACGTAAGCTCCGAGATTGGTCCGATTGCCAAGCCGGAGGAAGTGCACTTCCTCGAATCGCTGCCGAAAACAAGAAGCGGTAAAATTATGCGTCGCGTGCTCAAAGCCCGCGCCATGGGCGTTGATGAGGGCGACCTTTCAACCCTGGAAGAATAAACCGCGCAGAGCTGTAACGGAAAGCCTTCGGTGCTTCGGCGCCGGAGGCTTTTTTATTGCGGCAAATGATTCACCACTGCTACAGCTAATCCGGCCAAAATGCTGTATTTTGTGATGTATCATCTTCTGTAATCCTGCCTGAGTACGAGAATCAGCCGTATCCTTCGCTAAAACAAACGGGTTTATGTCAGCTCCACAACAAAGCTATCTTACGCCTTCGCAAACCGGCACAGAACTGATTACCCGCGAATGGGTGTCAGAATCAACGGCAGGGTACACGCTGGTACAGCAGCAGCTCTCAAAACTTGAATGGGGCAGGCGGCCGGTTACCGAAGGCCAAGGCAGCAAATCAGATAAGGTGCTGCCGCTGAGCGCTTCTGTTGACGAGATGCTTGTCGCACTCAACAACGCCAAAGGCGCCCATATTCAGCTCAGCAGCGCTTCGGCCGGGCGGCAGTGGCGTGTTGGCGTAAGCGATGTGCTCGGCCTCACGCCTTTGCTGCTTCACCTTATCGGCAATTGCCGGGATAACGAGGAGCTGGCTTCTTCCCGCAACAGGCTTGCGTTCATCCTTCGGGAGGCCCTGGGTTGCGGGGCTTCACCCTTGCTGCTGCTCAACATGGTGAGCGATATGGCCGAAACCCTGCATCACATTGCCATACACCGTGCCATACAGGAAATGGACAGCGAGCCGCCCTGCCCGTTTATGTTTATGGTGATGGGTTCGGAAGGCCGCAACGAGCAGACCCTCAAAACCGATCAGGATAACGCCATTGTTTTTGAGGGTGATGAGGAAGTGCATCAGCCGTATTTCCTGAAGCTGGGCGACAAAGTAAACCGCATGCTCGATGCCTTTGGCTTCGACTACTGCCGGGGCGACATCATGGCGCGAAACCCGAAATGGTGCCGCAGCCTTGCTTCCTGGAAAGCGTATTTCACACGCTGGGTTAATACCCCTGATCCCATGGCCGTGATGCACACCACCATCTTTTTTGATTTTCGCTATGCCTACGGTGATGCCGGCATTGCCCTGGCGCTGCGTGAGCATCTCAATACCATCCTCAAAAAGCGCTCGGATGTGTTCTTTTATCAGCTGGCGCAGAACACCATCGGAAATGCCATTCCGCTGGGGTTTTTCGGAGGATTCAAGTACCCCTCCGGGGTCGGACTTGATATGAAGAAGGCCATGCTGCCGGCTGTAAATTATGCCCGCATTTTCGCCCTGAGGAATCAGGTATCGGAAACCAACACCATCCGCCGGCTTCGACTCATTGCCGGAACGGAATACCTCTCAGCCGAAGATGCAGGTTTGCTGATCAGGCACTACAGCGGACTCATGAAGGTCCGCCTCGAACATCACATCCATAGAATCATAGACCGAAACCGTAGCGCGGATAATTTCATTATTCCCGAAGAATACAGCCCTGAAATGCAGGCCTTCCTGAAAGAAGCCTTCAAAAAAATGAGGGACCTCCAAAAACGACTCGGATTTATTTACCGGACGGGATATTAGGGTTTCTGGTTTCTGGTTTGTAGATGCCTAAATACGGTTGATGTTTTTAGTTGACATTAAGCATTTTTGGGTCGGTCCGCGGCCAAACCGCTAAAAGCTAAAAGCCAACCGCCGGCCGCCTGAATCAGAAAAGTTTGTAACCCCGGCTTGCTTTTATTCCTCTTTGAATAAAGAAAACCATGAACCGATTTTCCGGCGTGACGTATAAGCCGTTTATCGTCACCATATTTATTGAACACACTATTTGTCTAATTCCATGAAATTTATTTACATAAGTCTTGCGCTGCTCATGGCTGGCGCATTTATGAACAGCGCTGCACAGGCGCAGTCATCTTTCGACCTCACTGCCGGCAATACGGGCATTTCAATCGGGGATTCGGAGGGCGTAAACGGTATCCGGCTGAATTTCAGGGATTCCCGGCTTCGTAAGGTGAACGGCCTCAATGCAACCATTTGGGTGCCCCGCGAAGAAAATTTGTACACGGGTACCATCAATGGTGTGGCATTGGGATTACCGGCTACGGGTTTTGAAAACCTGAACGGGGTCGGTTACAGCTGGCTGGCGCTTGTAAGTATGGGGAAAATCAGAGGGGTAACTTCCTCGGGTATTGCTACGGTTGCTTCCGAAAACTATGGCGTAGGCCTGGCAGGGGTTGCCAATGTTTCAGCGGAGGGCTCCGGCGGGGTTTTCGTGAGCGGCATTGCCAATGTTTCCGGTGGCAGCTTTTCGGGGATCAGTCTCAGCGGAATTGCGAGCGTAACCGCTGATCATCAGCGCGGTATCAGTGCGGGAGGCTTCGCCGCTGTAACCGGCGAAAGCGCCCGCGGGATTACCTTCGGCGGACTCGCAGCGGTGGTAGGCGAAGAAAAACGCGGCATCACGGTGGGCGGACTTGCCTCTGTTACCGGTGAGCAGCTGCGGGGGATTTCCGCTGGTGGGCTTGCCTCGGTTGCCGGCGGCGGATTTCGCGGTATTCAGGTTGGCGGACTTGCTGCCGTGAGCGGAGAAAACAGCCGCGGGATTCAGGCTTCGGGGCTTGCCTCCGTAACCGGCGGTGAAATGCGGGGTATTTCCGTATCCCTGCTTGCGGCAATTTCCGGGGAGGGCGGCCGCGGCATCATGGCTGCGCCCATTGTGGTGAGCGGCGGGCAATTCACCGGTATTTCTGCTGCGGGTCTTGTTCAGGCGGGTGAAAGCTTCAGGGGGCTGAATGCTTCCGGTTTAATCACGGCAGGGGAAACCATCCGCGGCCTTCAGCTCAGCGGTTTCGGGATTGCAGGCAGGGATGTTTCGGGCATCAGCTTTGCCGGCGGATTTGTAGCCGCTGAAAACCTGCGCGGCGCATCTTTAAGCTCGGCCGTGCTGGCGCAGCAGCTTTCAGGCTTGCATGTGGCAAGCCTGTTCACCTACCTGCCTGATGAGGGGCGTCAGTACGGGCTTGTGCTCGCGCCGGTAAACTGGAACGACGGCATCCAAAGCGGCCTCACCATCGGGATTGTGAACTATGCCCAAAACCTGAGGGGACTGCAAATCGGCCTCATCAACATCGCTCAGGAAGGTGGTTTTGCACGTGTGTTTCCCTTCTTTAATTACGGCCGGTAAGGGTCAGCTCCATCGCAGGATACAGATATAAAAAAAGCGCCCGAAGCTTTTCAGTGCTGCAAGCCTCAGCGGCATTCAGAACTGAAAACGCTCCGGGCGCCTTTTTTTTGCAGAACCGGCTTAGGGGAGCCTAAACATGTGCGGGCCGCCTGGCTTTACCCTTCGGACTGGGGCGCTGCGGAAACCGAATTTTCTTTTTCGGTGATATGGGACACTTTCTCAGAGATGAAAGAATTCAGGATGTCGAGCGCTACTTTGTTTTGCCCCCCGTGCGGGATGATGATATCTGCATACCGCTTGGAGGGTTCCACAAACTCAAGGTGCATGGGGCGCACAAACTGCTCGTACTGATTCAGCACGCTGTCCACACTCCGGCCGCGGTCGTTGATATCGCGCTTCAGCCTGCGGAGCAGGCGCAGGTCATCATCGGTATCCACAAAAATTTTGATGTTCATCAGCTCCCTAAGTTCGCGCTCGTAGAAAATGAGGATGCCGTCAACAAGGATGATGGGTTTTGGGGTGTAGGTGCTGTAGTTTTCGGAACGCACGTGATTCTTGAAATCATAAATCGGGCATTTGATACTGTAGCCGTTTAAAAGTGCGTTCACGTGCCGGATCATCAGTTCGGTTTCGAGGGCAGCGGGATGGTCATAATTCTGCTTTACACGCTGTTCAAAGGTGAGGTGCTTCAGATCCCGGTAATAGGAGTCGTGCTGCAGCAGTACGAGGTTTTCGCTGCCCACTGCGTTGATAATGTGGCTTACAACCGTTGTTTTACCTGAGCCGCTTCCTCCGGCTACACCGATTACAAAGGGTTTCATAGAAGGATTATTTTGAGGGTAAGGTTCAGA
>NZ_JAIUMX010000117.1:0-10311 GCF_022565315.1 Cyclonatronum sp.
GTGAAAAGAATGACTGAAATAGAGCTGATCGGCATAATGATGGCACAAATCAGCGGCGACAGGGTGCCGGTTACCGCATAGCTCAGCCCGATGATGTTATAAAGGAGGGAGATGGCGAAGCTCACATAAATAATGGTGACGGAGCTGCGGGAAAAGGCCAGCACCCGATCGAGCAGGCTGAGGGAGCCGGCTTCCATAATTACATCGCTTGCCGGGGTAAAGCTGCTCGTGTCTTCGGCCAGAGAGATGCCTACGGTGCTTGAGCGCAGCGCGCCGGCGTCGTTGAGGCCGTCGCCTATCATCAGCACTTCCTGTTTGCCGGCTTTGAGACCTTCCACAAAGGAAAGCTTGTCGTGCGGGCTCTGTTTGAAGCGCAGCCGCTCGGCACTCCCGAAAACAGGCAGCAGGTTCTTCTTTTCCTGATCGTTATCGCCGGAGAGCAGAAATACGCTGTCGGTGAGGCGCGTACGAAGGCTTTGGATAAGCTCGCTCATGCCGAGCCGGTACTGATTCTGAAGTTCAAAGTAGCCGGGTATGATGCCGTCGAAGCTCACATAAACCCGCGATGCCAGCGCATCGGCCTCAGCATCTTTGGAAACGCCGACCCATGCTGCCGAGCCGAGCTGCACTTTATGGCTGCCGAAAACAGCTTCAACGCCTTTACCGCTTTCTTCACGGTAGCTGTCCGGCTTCACCAGGTATTCGCGCAGGGGTTGATTTAGCTCAGTTTGCAGGTGCTGGTACACCGCACGACCCAGCGGATGCGTGTTTTCATGAAGGGCTGAGATCAGCAGCCGGTTTTCTTCCGGCTCCAGGTTGCGGCCGGCAAAGGCAACTTTGGCCTGATCGCGGTGCGTGAGCGTGCCGGTTTTGTCGAATACCACGCTCGTTACGGCGGCAAACTGCTCGGTTACTTCCGAGTTTTTCAGATAGATTTTGTTCTTGCCCAGAATTTTGGTTGCCCAGCCCAGGGTGAAGGGGGCTGAAAGCGCAATGGCACAGGGGCAGGCGATGATGAGCACGGCGGTGAAGGCGTTCAGGGCCAGACCGGCTTCCCCGAAAAACAGCCAGTACATGGCTGAAACGGTGGCAACGCCTAAAATGGCAGGGGAGAAGTAGCGGCTGAAGCGCCCCGAAGTGGAGTGCAGGCCTTCCGGCTTGGGCTTGCGGAAGGCTTCGCTGTTCCACAGGCGGGTGAGGTAGCTGCTGGAAACCGGCTTCACCGTTTTGAAGCGGGCCGATGTTTTTACGTTGCGGCCGCCGGCATACACCAGGGCACCTTTCTGAATGTGAACCGGCTCGGATTCTCCGGTTACAAAACTGTAGTCGAGCCAGGCTTCTTCTTCAAGCAGGATAGAGTCTGCAGGTACCAGCTCACCGTTGCGGATCAGAATTTTGTCGTCGGCTTCGATGCGGGTCGCGGCAACGCTTTCCTCATCCCCCTGCTTCGTTATGCGGATAACCGAAAGCGGGAAGTAGGATTTAAAGTCGCGGTCGAAGGAAAGGCTTTCATAGGTTTTCTGCTGAAAAAGGCGGCCAACGAGCAGGAAGAAGACCAGCATCGCAAATGAATCCATATAACCGACGCCCATGCCGGAAAGGATTTCGTACAGGCTGCGGAAAAACATGGCCATGATGCCCAGCGAAATGGCGATATCCATGCTCCATTGCCGCTGCCGGATGCTCGCCAGGGCGGGCTTGTAAAAATCGAGGGCGCTGTACAGAAAAACAGGGAGGGCGAGGATGATGTTGAGTCCGCCGAAAAGCTTGAGAAACTGCGCGTCGATGCCGCCGGGGCCCGCCAGGTATTCCGGCAAACTGAACAGCATGATGTTGCCAAATGCAAAACCCGCAATGCCGATTTTGAGCAGCTGCGGGCGGTTGGTGGCGCGCTGTTTTTTTGTGCTGAGGTGATCGAGGCTCAGGTCGGGCTCGTAGCCGATACGGCTGAGCAGGGCGGCAAGGCCGGAAAGGGGCAGCGCTTCTAAATTAAAGGTAATGGCAGCCTCGCGCCGGTCGAAAAAGACTTCAGCGCTTTTTACGCCTGAATCGAGCTTGTGCAGGTTTTCGAGCAGGTAAATACAGGAGCTGCAGTGAATCTGCGGGAGCCGGAGCGTAACCCGTGCGGTTTTGCCGTCATTGAAATCGAGCAGCGGCTGCATCACCTGAGGGTCGTCGAGGTGGGAAAACTGAGAGGCCTGCTTCACCTTCCGCATGGAAATGCCGGGATTCTGCTGGTCTATTTTATAGAAAGATCCCAGGCCGCTCTCGTTGAGCAGATCATACACCGTATGGCAACCGTGACAGCAAAAATGCGCGTCGCCGGAGGCAGATGTAATTAATTCCTCATCACAGGGCTCACCGCAATGGGTACACTGGGTTTTCTCTAACAGTTCAGCTGACATAACAGGTGTTGCGGAAAAAAGGTCAGATCTGAGCTTTACGCTCAAACTGGAAAAGTCCGTTGCTAAGATGGTTAGACAGGTCGAAAGCAAGGTCTTCAAGGGTAGTGTTGCGAAGCCAGTCTTCAATGTCACCCCTTTTTTTACCCCACTCCTCATGGAACGGACAGGGCTCAACATCCCCGCATCCGCTAATTCCCAAAAAGCAGGTTTTGAAGAAATCATCACCTTCAACAGCAGTCACAATATCATAGATAGAAATATCAGACGGCTCTTTGGCCAGATAAACCCCACCGTGAATTCCCCTGCGTGTACCGATGATGCCCGGCTCAACAAGGCGGGTCAGCATTTGGCTCAGATAGGTGCTTGGGCTGTTTAAGGGTTCGGCCAGCCTGGCTGCGGAAACAGCAGTACCTTTCTCCTGACGACTCAGGAAGATCAGAGCTGTAAGCGTGTATTGGGTGCCTAAAGAGAGAAATTGCATAATCTTATATTCTATATCGGATATTGATATTAGAATATAGGGCAACTTCTGCTTAGATAAAATCTAAATCCTAATTTTTTATTTCAGTATTTGATTTTGCCCTGCCAAAAATGATTTAAAACCTGTTTTTGCCTTTTCATCATGGCCTTCAGACAGTTAGCCGGCCTTGAAATGTGTGCTCATCCTTTAGGGTTAGCAGCAAAGGGCGGGGCAGCAGGGGGGCGGAACCGGACACTGAAGATTTGGTAAAGCGTGTCAGGCCTGCTGCCAGCTGGTTTCGAGCAGGGCTGTTACCTTATGATCAGCTTCCCGCACCAGCATGTGCTGAAAGTGCGTGAGGCCGGGTTCCCCGGTTTCCGACGGCCTGATGTATGAGCTGATGCGGTCGTTGAAGAACGACTCGGCCTTAAACACGATATCGATGCGTTTGAGCATGCCGCGGGAAAAGAGTTCATCCGGTACGGCTTCGAGGCCCCACTCTGCGTAGGTTACGTTGGTAAGATGGCCGTTGAGGTCGATATCGTGCCGCCTCACCCGAAACACAGGCACTTCGCGATCCGGCTCAGCCTCCGGGGCCCAGTCGCGCAGCCTGCTTCCGGGCTGCGCCAAAATTTTGGGCCCGAAGCTCGTGCTGATGCTTTTCACCGACTCCGGGATTGGGGTAACCCGCCGGAGGTTGAGGTCCAGAATTACCCAGGCTGAGGTTGCCTTTACCAGCGTTTCACCGGCTTCGTTTTCCAGTTTGTAATCCCGGTAGGCCAGCAGCTTGTCAGCGCCGCTCGGGTAAGTTGTAAGGGTGATGCGCTCCCCGTCGGCAGGCTGCTTTTCGATGTGTACGGTGAACCGCTGAAGAACCCAGGTTTTGCCGGTGCTGTGCAGCTCGCGAACCGACCAGCCCAAAAGATCGGCATGTTTGCCGGCGCCGTACTGAAGGATGTTGAGCAGGGATGAAATGGTCATGAGCCCGCGGGCATCTGTTTCGTAGGTTCTGACGGTGTGGTTGAAAATAAAGGGCTGCATGGAAAATAGATTCAGGATGCGTGTGAGTGTTGAAAATTAAAGGTGTTTTAAAATAAGTATGTATATGAGGCTTACAAGAAGTGGTACCTTTTTTGATTTTTGGGAGGGTGTGCAGCGCTGTCTTAAATCAACGAAAAAGGAATCAGCCTTGAAGTCTGTGTGGTATTGAAGCTTGTGACCACCACGGAAGACCTTCCCCCGAAACGTTTATGGCCTGCCGCTGATATCGCGCCAGCTGCGGAAGTAAGCCCGCAGTGCATCGAGCTCATCTGCGGTGCGGCCGGCATCGCCGGTGAGCGCGAGCCAGGAATCGAAGTAGTGATCGGCCGCATACTGATGCCCGTATCCGCGGGGCGCTGTGCCGGCGGCCATATCGGCCATCAGCTGAAGCATGGTAACAACCGGATACCAGCGCAGGCTTTCGCTCACATCGGGGCCGCGGGGCGATTGCAGCCAAACCGGTTCCCGGAATAAAAAGCGTGGCGCGAAAAAAACCACCGGGTCGCTGGCATATTGCAGGAAGGCCATACGGAAAGGCCCCCATTCGGCATCGAAGGCTTCATTTTCAAGGCCGCCGTTCTGATTGGCGAAGCGCACAACGCTGCCTTCCCGGAAACGAGGTTTCCAGAACGGGGAATCCGTTTCGCGCTGCTGCGTTATAGAAAACCAGGTTTGGCTGCGGAAGGGAGGACCGCTCCAGAATACGCCGTGAAACGGATCGTGGATGATGTCGAACAGGTCGAAAGAACGGTCGGAGTTGAGCGCGCCCAGGCTGAGGCCGTGCAGGTACAGGCGGGGGCGCTGCCCCGGGTCGAGGGCTGACCAGTACCCGTAAATTTTCTGAAACAGGGCCCGGGCAACTTCCTCTCCGGGCTCGCTATCAACCATAAGCGACAGGAAGCTGGGAAGGTAGGAGTATTGCAATGCAACGGATGCTACATCGCCGTGGTGCAGGTATTCGAGGGGCGCGATGGAATGCGGATCGACCCAGCCGGTGCCGGTAGGGGTTACGATCACCAGAATTTTACGGGAGAAAGCATCGAGGCGTATCAGCTCCTGCAGGGCAAGGCGGGCGCGCTCCTGTACGTCGTCGGAGGCGTTCATGCCGGCATAAACCCGGATCGGGCTAAGCGCCGGCTGCCCCGATAATGCGGCGATGCTGCCGGCATCGGGGGTTTCATGCAGGAAGCGCCGCCCCTGAAAGCCCATGTCTTCCCAGTTTAGGAGGGATGCGCTGCTGCCGGTGCGCATCGGGTCGGAGGGCTGCTCGAACTCGGCATCCATGTAGGCATCAACCTGCTGGTATGCGGAATCGGCTGAGCGCAAAATGATAGTGAGCAGGAGGCCGTCAACCAAGGCCCAAAACACCAGAAAAGCCCCAAGAAAGCCGGCTGCAACGGAAACGCGCCGCGGCAGAAACCGCTGAAAGCGGAACTTTATTTTCCGGTAAACCCAGTGAAAAATCCGGAAAAGCAGCAGGGTAGCCAGAAAGGTGAGCAGCGCGATAAGGCCTGTAAACCAGGGCCGCATCCGGTGCTCGGCCTCAAGCTGCATCAATTCGCGAACTTCCTGCTGCCAGTCGCCGGAGTACCAGAATGAAATTCCGGCGACCGTTAAAAAGAGGGCACCTGTAATGGCCTGAAAGGTGATCAGGGGCCGGCCGCTGAGCCGGGGCAGCTCGAGATAGCGCCAAAACCGCACGCCGCCTACGCCAATGCCGTAGCCGGCAGCAAAGGAGAGTCCGGAAACCAGGCCCTGAAAAAAGGCCGGCCGGGGAAGCAGGCTTGGGGTGAGAGAGAGCGCCAGGAAAAAAGTGCCCAGCAGAATGCCTGTAGTTGAGAGGGAGCGGATGAGAAAACCGGAGGCCTGCTGCACAGCGCCGGCATCTGCCGTTTTAAAAAGCAGCATGAAAAAAAACGAGACGAAATAAAGATCGGTAGGTAGCTAAAATGAAAGATAGGGCTAATCCCTATACTATTGCTGATGGTTTTTCTGCCGGTTTTTTGCGCTTTCAGGCATCAAAGGGGGTTAATGTGAAAAAACAGTTCCAATATTTTTGATAACGAAGGTGTAGATGTATTTGGCGTCTGTACGTGGCCGGCTGATATGGTTTTCCGTAGGCTACTACCTGAGCGGGCTTCAATTCTGAGCTTGTAAGCGGTGAAAGCACCCCGGAGATCAACTGTGGTAATAAAAAAAGCGGTCACCGGTAGTCCGGGCCGCTTTTTTTATGTGTATTTCAGCAAAGCTAAAGTTCAGGCTCCAGCATCACAGGGTGCGGAGTATGAACCGGGTGCGTCTCGTCTGTGATGTGAAAATCAGATCTTCCCAGCACATTACGATACAGATAAAGCAGTGCAGATTTGCATTGTTCCGTTTTACGGGTACGAAGCCCGCGGTAATGTTGCAGGGATAGCAGATACAGCCGGATTTCATTGTCAGATAGCTTCAGAGGGTGTTTTTTGTAGTGAAAAAGAATGAAATCCATCACCCAGCGGCGGTACTGCTGAATGGTTCTGTCCGAATAATGTTCGGATTCCATAAGCAGGGTAAGATGAGTAAGTAGTTTCATATTTAAACCTGGGAATCAGCTAAAGGTATTATGGTTCAGTTTGTTTTTGTTTCGGATTTAATAGCGGTAATAAAAGCCGCAGGGCATTGCTGCATTCGGATAGTTCCCGTTGGGTGCAGCCGTATTTATACTTTTGGCTGCTGATGAAGCAGTTTACTTTTTCGGCCAGCTGAGAAGTAGTTACAGCTGCCTCTGTATATTCCTTTAGAAAAAGCCAAACCCACTCTGAGAACATGAAGGCTTCTTTAGGGCTGCAGCTTGACTGCTGTAACTGCTTTTGATAGCTGTTATATAAGTAGTAGGGATTCATGAACTCATCATTGATGCTTGTAAGCTGATGGGGGCTACGCTGCTGTTTTGGATTTTGTTTGGTAATAGGTTCGGAACAGAGGCTGACACGGCCGGCAAATACGGTATTGAGTCAGATAACCCGGAAACCTTACAATAGTTTTTTTGATTTATTTTTCTATAGAGAGTGCTGCTTAGCCTAAAATTATTATTTTAAGTCAGTTAACGATTCCGGAAAACGCCTGAAATAAAATATCTTCACCCTCAACAATGAAACAATCTTTGAAAAAAAAGATAGCTGTATTGCTGTCACCGCTGATCCTGTTTGTACTAATTCAGTGCGATACGGTTAATCCCTATACTTACTCACAGCCGGATGAGGAGCAGCTGCTGGAAGCTTCGAAATTCCTGTTGTGGTACAATTCTGATTTTTCTGTCAGTGAACAGAATGAGGCCGAGGTGAAGAATGCAGCAAATATGTTTCGTCAGATTCGGCAGCGCTATGGGCTTAGAGATGCCCGCCTGTCCGAAACATTTGCCCTTCCATGGAATCCGCGTACAATTTTGGTACAGCTCAATATTGCTGACCTTCATCATTTTAACGCAACAGGTGAGTATCCATGGAATGAAGAAAGCGGTGTTCCGCTTCCTGAGCGCACACAAAAATTCAATGTGGGAGTTGAGTTTTTTGCGCTCTCATATAATTTTGATTTTAACCCGCACCAATTATGCGGTGCATTTATTACTGTTGAAGGGGTAGCCCGTTGCGATGCGAGCTATGGCGTTTTTCAGGCAGATACTATAGCACCGTTAATTGTGGAGAGAAAAGGGGAAGACCATCTCATATTTTGGTTTACCGGGCGGCAAAAGCAGTCAGAAAACCTTGCCCGTGTTGAAGTTGAGAACGGCATTTACCGGTTTTCTCAGGTTAAAGCAAATCAGGCTTTTTCAATGCAGCTGAATAATGATTTCCGGCTTTGGGGGCAATCGGTTTCACCGCGGGAGTTGTAGTGCCAAAAAATAGAACAGATGCGTTTTGATGCATCAGTTACAAATTTGCATTTTTAAAGCCAGCGTGGCTCATGGGCAGTAAAAGTTCGTTGCCGATAATGGGCTTTAGGCCAAATATTGGGCAAAAAAAGAGGCGGCCAATTCATGGGCCGCCTCCTGTATTGCGTTGTGCTCATTGCGAAAAGTTCTTTAAGCAAATCTTAAACTAAACAAGATTACTAAATCAACTTCCCAAATATACAAAGGGATCGCAGGCTGCTTGTTGTACTTATGACCCAAATCTTAGTACTTATGTCCCAAAATGCTTTGATATTGTAGCAATTCGGCTAATTGACGATATCTGAAGTGCTGATGAAGCAGGATTGAAAGTTTAAATTTGTCTCATTCACCAAAAAGAGGCGAACTGAGGTAGCGGTCGCCGCGGTCGCATGTGATGCACACAATGAGGCCTTCTTCGAGCTCTATTGCCAGCTTCATGGCCGCCTGAAGCGCGCCGCCACTGCTCATTCCCGCCAGGATTCCTTCCTCTTTGGCAAGGCGGCGGGTCATGCGGGTAGCTTCGGCCTGACTCACATCAATTATGCGGTCAACGCGGGCCGGCTCATAGATGGCCGGCAGAAATTCGGGCGACCAGCGCCGGATGCCCGGAATAGAGGAGCCCTCCTTTGGCTGCGTGCCAATAATCTGCACATCAGCGTTCTGCTCTTTCAGGTAGCGCGACACGCCCATGATCGTACCCGTAGTACCCATGCTTGACACAAAATGGGTGACTTTCCCTTCCGTGTCCCGCCAGATTTCCGGACCCGTAGTGCGGTAGTGCATCAGGAAGTTGTCGGCATTGGCAAACTGATTGAGCTGTACCCAACCTTTTTGCTGCGCCAGCTCGTCAGCGCGGGTGCGGGAGAGTTCGATGGTACCTTCAGCTGGGGTCAGAATCACCTGTGCGCCGTAGGCTTTCATGGTTTGGACGCGCTCGGCGGTTGAGTTTTCGGGCATTACCAGAACCATGTTCAGACCTTTGAGCCGGGCTATCATGGCGAGCGCAATGCCGGTATTGCCGCTTGTTGCTTCAATGAGGGTGTCGCCCGGCTTTACTTCGCCCCGTTCAAGAGCGCCGGTGATCATGCCGAGTGCCGCACGGTCTTTTACAGAGCCGCCGGGGTTCTGCCCCTCAAGCTTGCAAAGGATGCGGATGTTTTTCTTTATCGGGATGTGCTGAAGTTCGATTAAAGGCGTATTGCCGATGAGGTTTTCGATGTGCATGGGGGGATAGTCTTTTTCAGAAGCTATGTTAAATTTCGCAGCCAGGTCAGGAATGTGAAAGCGTTGATTCACGCTCTAAAAATAAGCGGGCGTTTTCCGTGAAGTCTGCCAGATTGGGGAATTGTTTGTCACTTGCGCTCATAATGCGCGTGCGGTCTTTTTTGGGAAGCTGCTCGAAATCGTGATGCACGATATAACTTTTAAACGGCAATTTTTTAAGGACAAACTCAAGGCAGCTTATGGTCGCAAGCCGGGCTTTATTTGCGTCTTTAACCGCAAAAAGATATATCGGGTGGCCGTTGGCATTCAGCTGATAATCAACCTCAAGATCATGACGGTCCGGGATGGGAGTAATGTTTTTCTGAGGTTTAAATGCTGAGAGCTCATTCATAATGAATGTGTCAAGCTGTTCAAAAAACAGGCTTTCTATCATTTCTCGTTTAAACTGACGCATGCTGCTGATTTTAGCAAGAGCCTGTGAGAAATGAAAGATCGCAGGAAGCAGTGAGTCAATCCGCGTTACGTAGCAAAGATTTCCGTCCTGCTCGCTTAATTTATTTTCAGCTAAAATCCGAGAGAAGATCAGCTCCTTGTTCGGGGTGTCCAGTTCATAATTGTAAGACAGCCGCATAATGGTCATCCCAAAATCACTGATGCGGATCTCTTCAGCAGGGTTTGCCGCATCAGGCGTGTTTCTTAGGTCGAGGTACATTTCAACCATATCTCCGTCTTCGTGATAAAAGGGCAGATAGAGCTGAAAAATGCCGGGGCGGACTTCCCGCATTTTGAACCGGTTTTGAAACTGACCGCTCAGGAGTTCATAGATTTGTGATGTTATTTTGGTCATTCAGAAACTGCAAAAAGCTAAACGATAAACACAAATATAAAAAATGAGGCTAATTACCCCCCCTTCACGCCTTCAGCCCTTCCGACTCCCTGCTGTAATAAATCTTTGAGTGCGGGGGCACGCTTTCGGTGATCCACACATTGCCGCCGATTACGCTGTGGTGCCCCACCCGCGTTTCACCGCCCAGGATGGTGGCGCCGGCGTAAATCACAACGTGGTCTTCGATATCCGGGTGACGCTTGCGCGAGGCGTCTTCTTTGCGCACGCTCAGGGCACCGAGGGTTACGCCCTGATAAATTTTGACGTGCTCCCCGATCCTCGTTGTTTCGCCAATCACAATGCCGGTACCGTGGTCGATACAGAAATGACGCCCGATTTGCGCGGAAGGATGGATGTCGATTCCCGTTTTGCTGTGCGCGTTCGA
>NZ_JAIUMX010000118.1:0-10241 GCF_022565315.1 Cyclonatronum sp.
GTATTAGTCCTTCGAATCGCCCAGCTGCCGGTAAACCTGATTCAGGTCGCGGGTGTAAACGTTTTGCTCGTGATCAAAATCTTCGTAGCCGAACTCATCGTCTTTCTCCAGCTCTTTGCCGTCAAATACGCCGTGCCTCACAACAATCCAGGCAAAGAAAATGACCATCACCTGAGAAAAGAAAAACATGCTTATCAGCAGGCCTGCGTTGGCTTCAAGATTGATCAGCAGTACATACAAAACCAAAAATGCTGTAGCAAATAAAAGCATAAACTGCGGTGTACGAATTTTATGCCAGTAAGCGGAAATTACATCAGATAATGATTCGGAAACCTGCGCGGTTTGGGATTGACCAGATGCCATAAATTACCTCATTTTTTGTTGATTGGTGTATTTCGCGCAACAAGATGAAGTGTAACATCATTCATACAAGCTTCAGAAAAATCAATGTGTTCCTATTACAAATATCAGAATATACTTTATGCTATTCCAGACATGACGCTAACCATTTTTCTCCCAACGGGATAGCAAAAAGGAACGCAAAAAAAACCCAAACATCCCAAAATATCCCCGGCGATTTACCCTGACTTTAACCGGCCGTGCTGAAATTATTGTCCAAAGCAGGCACCGACCTGCTGCACGTGAGTACCCATACCCGCAAGTCTTGTGATTACCGCGCTACTCTTCGGAAGCTTTCGGAGAAGACATTATGGCCGGCCGCTTCGAAGTCACCTCGCCATCAGGGAGCTGATAGTAGATCTGACCGTTTTTGGAATATACATTCGGAATACCGAGCCGGCGGTTTTCTTCCTGCGCTTTGCGCACCGCTCTGTTGCCCAGGCGTGTTAGTAAAATGGCCAGCTCACTGCTATCAATTTTTGATTCACTCATAACTGTCAATAATTTGTTTAAATGTTTCGAACAAGGATTCATCCAGCACAATCATTTTTTTTTGGAGGGATCGCGCTACTTCACGGAACCCGTCTTCAGAGTTGTAGAATAGATGCCATGCATCGCAATGATTCCTGTATTCATGCCAAAAGTTTAGCATACTTCTGCTAAACCTTCTTTTAATATCCTCAAAGGGCACAAAATGTCCCCCCCTCAAAACACGCACCTTTACACGCTCGGCACACATGTGTTCATCAGACAAATAAATAAACGTGATTGCAATATTAAACCTGTACTCACTCTTAAACCTTGAAACCAACGGAATCAGCAGTTTACCGGAAAGGGTTGATTCAATAATTATATTTTCCTCACGCCTGCCCAAGTCGTCAAGACGCCTGAAAAATTCTTTACCTGCCTGAATCCGGACAGAAAAAGGATTCTGTGGGTTAAGCTCATAAGCAATGTCATCAGCGCTCAGGTAGGTTGCATTTTGGCTGTCAACCAGTTCCCGTGCAAGCGTAGTTTTGCCTGATCCGTTGGGACCACCAATAACAAACAGCGTTTTTTGGTATTTCTCGTTTAGCATTCCGAAATATAGCACTTCCCTTACTCACCCAAAAACAAAGGCCGGAAACAGCACCCGCTGCCCCGGCCTTCGCTCATAAAAACATCAAACTGCGCACCTACCTGATCAGCGTCATCCGTCTTGTTGCCACAAGGCCGCCGGCCTGAAGCCGGTACAGGCTTTGGGAAACTTCCGCCAGCCTATCTCCAAATACCCTTACTTGCAAAATCAGCATACATCCTTTAGTTTCATTCTTACACCTTAACGCAACCACAAAACCATGCCTTCTGTAACCGTCAAAAACATCCCTGAATCCGTCTATAATAAGCTCAAGCAGCAGGCGCAGGCACAGCACCGGAGCATGAACAGTGAAATCATTGCCTGCCTCGAGCGAGCTGTTGAACCGGCGAGGGTTTCTCAGGAGGAAATCCTTCATCAGGCACGCCTGATGCGGAGCAGGGTGAGAGGAAGCCTTACTGCCGAAGAAATTCAGGATGCCAAAAATCAGGGCCGTCCATGATTGTTGTTGACAACAACATTCTTGCCCATTTTTGGCTTCCGTCGGAGCACTCAATGCATTGCGAAGAACTTTTCCGGTGGGATCCGGAATGGGTTGCCCCAGTTCTTTGGAAAAGTGAGTTCAGGAACGTTATCACACTCTATTTGAGGAAAAATTTAATCGACCTGCCAGATGCTATCCGGATAACAGAAAAAGCAGCGATGCAAATGCAAGAGAGGGAATTTCATGTGAATTCAGTTCAGGTTTACAGCCTTGCTGTTAAATCGGGTTGTTCAGCTTACGACTGCGAGTTTGTCAGTCTCGCTGAGGAGCTCGATGTCAAACTGATAACTTTTGACAAGCAAATCCTCCGTGCCTTCCCGAACCGGGCAGCCAAACCCACCGACGCCCTGCCACGTCCACCGGCATAAGCCTCACCCAAAAACAAAGGCCGGAAACAGCACCCGCAGCCCCGGCCTTCGCTCAAAAAAACATCAAACTGCGCACCTACCTGATCAGCGTCATTCGTCTTGTTGCCACAAGATCGCCGGCCTGTAACCGGTACAGGTAAATGCCGCTTGCCAGCGCACCGGCATCAAAGCGAACCTGATGCAAACCTGCCGTGCGGAAACCGGCATCCGCAACGGCCACGCGCTGACCCTGCAGGTTGTACACCTCAAGCCGCACCTGCGCCGGCTGCTGCAGCTCATAGCTGATCACCGTTGAAGGGTTAAACGGGTTCGGATAGTTCTGATGCAGCGCGAACCCCGCCGCACGCTCATCGCCCTCCGTCGAAACCGGTGCACCGGCCACAAACTGCACAAACTCCGGCCCGATGCCCGCGGTGAAGCTCGTGAGCACCTCCCCGTTCAGGCCGAGCACGCTCACGTTGCCCGCCGAGCTGAAGTCCGGCGCGGTTGTCGCAAATACCCGCGGCACATCGCCCGTCCACAGGCGCATCCCGAAATAGGCCGTGCTGCTGAAGTCCTCTTCCAGAAATTCCAGCGTTTCCATATCGAGCAGCTGAATGCCGTTATTGAGCACGTAAACCAGGTTTTGCGCCTCATTCAGCTGTATGCGCTGCGGTTTGCCGGCCACATCAATAACCGACACCACCGTGTTATCCGCCGGATCAATAATGCTGATTTTGCCGTCACTCTCCGGCAGGCCAAACCCGAAACTGCCCGTGCTCATCAGCCAAACACGCCCGTCGGAGGCCGTGTGCAGAAAGCGCGGATTGTCGTGCACATCAATGAGGGCAGTGCGGGTGTCGGTCGCGATATCGATCACCGCAAGCTGCTGACCGTTGCCAAAATCGGTGAGGGCCACAAAAGCCTTCCCCCCGCTCACCGCGATGCCTTCGGGGTTCGGCCCTACTTCGATGGAGCCGGTAATTTCATTGGTCGTGAGGTCAAGCACCGAAACCGTCGTGCCCGTGAGGTTGGAAACATAGGCTTTGGTTTCGCTCACCTGCTCGATCCACTGCGGACTACTGCCGCCGAAGTCATCCACAAAAATGCGTTTCACCGAGGCGAAGGTCTGCGGGTTCACAATTTCGATGGTGTCAGAGTTGCTCACAAGCACATACAGCAGCTCGTTAATCAGGGCCGAATGGATCGCGATATCGCCAAGCGGTCGCCCGTTAACCTGCTGAAACACATTCTGCTGCACCTGCCCGGTCGCGGGGTTCCAGGAAGTAACCGAGGCATTGCCCTGCAAAAAGGCGCCCTGATTAAGCACATAAACCTTGTCGAGCTGCTGCGCCCGGGCCAGCCCGGGCAGGAGGAGTAAAACCAGCATCAGAGCTGAAAGGCGGGGTATCGTGGTAGTATTGGTCATGGTATTTTTTTAGGGTGAATTTCGGGAAGGCATCATCTCCCCGGGGCCTCAGCTGAGGTTCGGAGTCGTCTGCAGTTCCCGTGGTTTTGTGTTGGGGTTTTGTAGATAAGCGAAGTTCGGGGCCTCAGTAGCGGAAGCCGATGCGCAGCGATAGCGTGTGATAGCGCGGGGGCAGCGGGTAGCGGGAAATAAACTGATGCTGCCCGTCGGTGAGGTTGTGCAGGGTCCAGGCCAGGCGCACATCGGCGGCGCGGAACTGATGCCCGTAGCCCAGCTGCAGGCTGAGGTCGGCAAAGGCGCCCAGCGGATCGTTCGGGGCACTGTGGTCGGCCGTCGTGAACCGGCTGCCGACCTGCTGCAGGCTTGCGTTGGCGAACAGGCCGAATTTGGAGAGGCCGAGTCCGGCTTTCCAGCTCCACTCCGGCACGTAGGTGAGCTGCCGGTCGATGCGGCGCAGTTCGCCATCAACCGATTCCTGCCGCGGACTCGTAGCGCGGGTTCGGGCGAGGGCGCCATCCATCGTGAACACCCATCCCTGCCAGTGCAGGCTTGCCGAGAGGTCCGCTTCGGCGCCTCGGCTGTCGATTTCGAACAGATTCACCGGCGACCAGATGCCGCCGGGGCCGGGCAGCCAGCGGATGCCGTTTTCGAACCAGATCCGGTACAGCGTGAGGCCCGCCCGCGTGCGGAAGCCCCCCAGCTCGCGGGTGTAGGCCAGGCCGCCCTCCAAGCTTGTGCTCTCTTCGGGCTTCAGCTCGGGGTTGCCGCCCGGCGACCAGTACAGATCGTTGAGGCCAGGCGGGTTGAAGTTCCGCGCCAGCTGAGCCCGCAGGTGCAGCCCCCGCAGCGGCGTGCGCCAGTTGGCCCCGAAGGAGCCGGTGAGGGCCTCCCCAAAATCGGACCAGGAGAGCAGCCGCAGTACGGGGTAAAAGGTGAGCGGCTCAACGGGCCGGTACTCGGCCTGCGCAAAAACGGAAAGATGGCGGCGGGTTTCGGTGCCGCTGTAGTTATTGGTATTGATGGTGGTTTGCCCCGCGTCCGCCCCGGCTGAGAGAAACAGGCCTGCCGCCGCCTCGCGCCGGTACACCAGCCGCAGCTGATGCCGCCCGAGATCGCTCAGGCTTTCGATGCGGGAAGGCGCATCGAGGTAGTCGAGGCTGTACCATTCGTGGAAGGAACTCAGCTGCCAGAGTCCGCTGCCCTGCTGCAGGGCGAGCAGGTTGGTCCAGCGGGTGAAGCCGTCGGTCTGCACCGCCCGCGGATTCCGCACGGCCGAGCTGCCCGAAATATGATGCTCCGCCGCGCCCAGCCACAGGCTGCCGTCGTACTGCCAGCTGCCCCTGCTAAAGCCCGCGCTCAGCAGAGCGTGCCGGTTTTGAAACTGATTGTTCCGGCGAAACTCTTCCCGCTGCCGGATGTCGTCGAAATAGGGGTAATTGTTCACAGCCTGTGCCCCGCTCAGGTGCAGCGATGCCCGGAAAACGGGCCCGCGAAAGCCGGTCTGAAACCCGAAATTGCGCTGTCCCCAGGCGCCGGTCTGCGCCGAAAAGGAGGTCCGGTTGGCCGGGGCCGGACTGTCGAACAGCACCGAGCCGGCCGTGCTTCCTTCCCCGAAACCCGCGCTGCTGTTGCCGGTCGCCACCCGGATGTTCGAGGCAAACCCGGCGGGAATCAGGTTGTAGTCGGTCTCGCCCAGCATCGCGTGGTTGATGCCGAAGCCGTTCCACATCAGCGACGTTTGCCGCGCCCCGAACCCGCGGGCCGAAACCGACTGAATGCCGCCCAGCCCGTAGCGCCGGATCATCACCGGGCTGCCGAACCGCAGCACATCGCCCAGGCTCGAAGCTGCGGAGGCATCAGCGGCACCCTGCCGGAGCAGGCTCACCTGCACGGGCTGCCGCTCCCAGATCACGGGCATGCGCGAGGCTTCGATGTACACCTCACCCAGCACAGCGCGCATCATGCCTGCTGTATCAGCCGGAGCTTCCGAAACCGAATGGGAACTGACCTGCGCCTGCACCGGCATGCCTGCAAAGAAACACAGAACCGGTATGGCAAAAAAGACAAACACGCACCCGAAAAAGGCGCGCAAATCGAAGGAAATCATATAATTAAGAGCTACTGAAACTTTTACCCGAAGTTTACAGCGTCGGAACAACAAGGCAGGTCTCCTGACTTATCCGTTCAAGCGGTTGCCGCCTTCCCATTTCTTTTGGGCTCGAAACAGTGGCATAGTGGCAGCCGCGAAAATTTGCCTGAGGTGATGAGCGCCTTTATGGCGGCGCCATCAAACCAGACACCGGACTTACAGTTGCGGGTACAGCTCCCGATTCACACGGGATTCCCTTTTAATCGCCCGTAAAGGCGAACCAGATTGTTCGTGGTCTGAAGCTGCAATGTTAGCACTTTTGCGTAAGTATCACAACCTGAAAAAACTCACCCAAATCCGAAGCCCGGGGAATACCAACGTGCTTCAGCCTCGCGCCAACCCATCCGCGCCAATCCCGCCCGGTCCGCAAAATCCGCGTGCCATATCAACACCTCACCCGCGCAATCTACCGGGCTCCACGTGCCTGAATTCATCATTCCCTTAAAGAGCCCATAATGCTATATTATTAAACCGTTAACATTTGGGAATTATAGCCAGTTTTATTTTTTAGCCTTCCCTAACAATCATTTTCTGATGCCCGACAATTTACAGAAGCAACGATTTGAATTTAAGTATCACCTTGAAAGCCATACGGCGCTTGCCGTCCGTGATTTTGTTTCGTCTTATCTGGAGCTTGATGCCTTCGGGGCCACGCAGCCTAACTACTCTTACCCGGTGCACAGCCTGTACCTTGATTCTCCGAACCTGAAGACCTACTACGATACCATCAACGGGGAGCGCAACCGCTACAAACTCCGGATCCGGTATTACGAATCGGGCGGAGATCGGCCCGTGTATTTTGAGATGAAGCGGCGTATCAACTCCATCATCGCAAAAAAACGCGCCAAAGTGTACCGCTCTTCCGCAGAGCGCCTGGTTTCCGGCTTCATGCCCGGCTGGCATGATCTGGCCGTTAAGGATGATGACGGCATGGATGCCATCCTCGATATATCCCAAAAAATCAATTACCTGCAGGCGCGCCCTACGGTGCATGTCTCCTACCTGAGGGAAGCCTGGATGGCGGACGGCACCAATAAAATCAGGGTCACCTTCGACCGCGATGTGTACACAGAGCCCGTTCAGGAAGTGGTCTTCAAAAATGAGATGTACCGGCCTACCCGGGTTTTTGGCAACACCGTAATCCTCGAACTCAAGTTCACCGACCGCTTTCCGGAATGGTTCAAAACCCTGGTTCAGGTCTTCGGGCTGCGGCAGCAATCAGCTGCAAAATACGTGGACGGGCTCATCAATCTGGGGCATGAAAACAAGATCCGCCTGTCGTAACTTCTCCCTTTATTCTTAATGCTTATTTAGTGCTGTGCTGTTTTCTTCATTGCCGTTTTCACGGCCGCACGCTTTTTATTGGACTACCGTATGAATGATCTGATTTTTTTCGGGGACACGGCTCCGCTGCCGACGGATATCCCGACCCTGCTGCTTACCCTGCTGCTCGCCTTTATGTGCGGACAGCTGATGGCGTGGGTGTACATGTTCACACATTCCGGGCTCTCCTACTCGCGGAATTTCGTGAGTTCGCTCATCATCCTGCCCATTACCGTGGCTACCGTAATGACGGTTCTGGACAACAACCTGGTGACGGCCTTCAGCCTGCTTGCCGTGTTTGCCATCGTGCGGTTCCGGAATATTGTGCGCGATACGCTCGATGCCATCTATATCCTGAGCCTGATTGTGGTCGGCATGGCCTGCGGCACGCAAAAATTCACCACTGCGGCCATTGCAACCCTCGCCATGGCTTTGATTTTACTTTATTTGTGGTTCACCTCTTTCGGCAGCCGTCAGCGATACGATATCATCCTGAACCTGAGCTGGGCAGGCTCCGTGCAGAGTGCCGCCGATGAGGTTGGCCGCCTGCTCGAAAGGCACTGCCTCAAGCAAAATCTGGTAAGCGAGCGGGCGGGCAGCGAGAGCGAAAACACGGACCTCTCCTACCGGCTGCTGCTGCGTGACCCGGAAAAATCGGGGCTGCTCATCAGCGAACTCGAAGCAGATGCCCGCATCGTGCGGTTCTCGAGCATGAAAGCGGAAGACGAATCCGAAGTTTAATTCCCCAATCTCTCTATGTCCTCTTTTGATAAAGCGCCGGTACCCATCCCGCTAAAGCTCCGTTTTCGGGAATTCCGAATCCGGCTGCTGCCGCTCCTTATGTTTCTGCTGGCTGGCACTGCGGTTTACATCCTTTGGGAAAGCCGCGTTCAGACCCCCGATTTCAGCGGGCGTGCTGTAGGGGATGTCGTCACCGTGCTTGCTCCGGCCGACGGCTACCTCACCGATATTTCTGCCGGGCCGTTTGCACCCGTGGAGCAGGGGCAGCGGCTGTTCACCCTGAACCGCAGCCTGCCCGGCGAGCTGGAAAGCCGGCTTGCCTTTTCGGAGGCCGCCATACAGGAGCTGCGCATAAGCCTGAGCCCGCTCTCAGATTTACGCCGGAGCTATGTGGACTACCAAAGCCTGCGGCTCGACCTGCTTGAGCTCGAGCGCGAGCGCGCTGTGAACCTTGCTGAGCTTGCGTATTTGCGCGCCGAAGAAAGCCGCAGCAGGCGCCTCTTGGAGCAGCAACTGCTTGAGCAAAGCGCCTATGAGCGGGTACTTGGTGAGCTTCAGGCGCGGGAAGCCAATGTGGAAGCCATCGGCAGCACCCTGACTGACCTTAGCCGGCAGCTCGAAGCCCTGTCCGGCAGTATTTCCTACCGGGAAGAGGACGCCACGGCTATCATGGAAGCGGCCATTGCCGTGCATGAAGCCGAAATGGCGATGATCGAAGCTGAGCTCGGGCCCGCAGTGATGCAGGCGCCAGCAGGGGGCATCGTGCGGATGCAAAGCATGTACAACGGTCAGTTCGTGACCCGCGGTGACACCCTCGCAGTGATTGAATCCCCCGAGCCGCTTTACATCGAAGGCTACCTCAGGCAGCCTGTAGCCCTTCAACCGGAAACCGGCATGGTCGTTGAAATCCGCAGCCGGGGTGTAAAAAGCGTACGCTACCGGGCAAGCATCTCTGCTGTTGGCGGAGCCATCGTGCCCATCGCACGCGACATGCAGCGCCCCGGCATGACCTTCGAAAGCGGCCTGCCCCTGCAAATCGCCCTCCCGCCGGAAATCCGCGATCAGTTCACCCCCGGCGAAATTGTGGATGTACGCCTGATCGGAAAATGATTTTCTGTGTTAGGGTTTGTGCTTTGGGACGGACGCTTCTACAGAGCAAAATAAATCTGCGGCAATCCAGTTCGGTCCGCAAAATCCGAGGACCATCAACCTAAAGACCGGTCGCAGATTTCAAGTTTACTTCCGGTCAACCGAAAAACCGCGGTCAATGCCGAAATGGTCGTACTCGGTGTTGGTGAGCAGCAGATAAACGGCGATGGCGTAAATAAGGATGTTGGCCACGGTGCCGTAGTTCTGGAGCAGGATTTGTCCGAAGGCGAGGCTCACCAGCAGCAGCCCCATGCCAGCCAGTGCCCAGCGGGTTTTCCAGCCAAGGATAAGCAGCACACCAATTACGCCTTCAGCGAACAGGATCACATAGGCGTACACAAGCACAAAAGGCTCCGGCAAAATGGTTTCGGAAAAGTTACGGGCCATGCCTTCGGCAAACTGCTGCACATCAGGAAGCCGCACCAGAACGCGGCCAAGCATGTTTACGCCGAGCATCAGCCGAAGCAGGGCAAAGCCCATCTGACGATCAGAGATGTTGGGAGATAAAGCCATGTGATGAAATCATTTACGTTTATGGATAGCAGAATTTTGATGAGGAATAAGAACCCGGGTTGCAACACAAAGCGTTTCGGCCCATCGTTAAACTTCCCTAAACAAGGATTTTTAAGCCCGGCACAACCCCTGCTACAGCCCGCTCCATGCATACAACAGACCTACATTCATGCTTGAAATTCGGTACTTACCATGGTACGTCAGGACATTCAAAGAATCTGAGCATACAATTGAAGGCTCCCGGCAATCATGGATCTAAAACAGCTCTATCATTGCCCTGAACCTGATCCAGCAGAAATTGTGCCCGGACACACTTTTTGAAATACTACCAGTAATCAAGCTCTTCCTTGCTGTTAAATATTTATTGGGATATTTTATAAAAGCATCTAAGCGATGAAGTATCCTGGCAAACCATATTATTCCATGTTTAAAGCCCTTAGAGCTTTTTTTATCAATCAGTTATAGCTGTATAATACATAATACCCTTAACACAGAATTATGAGCGTGCAATACATATCAGACAGCAAAGGCAAGACCACCGGTGTTTTTATCCCCATTTCAGAATGGAATGA
>NZ_JAIUMX010000119.1:0-10178 GCF_022565315.1 Cyclonatronum sp.
ATAGTAGGAGTACGTATAGTTTTGAGGTAGTCCAAATTGGTTGTTACGTCTCATAAATAAGAAATTCCCATTCGCATCGTAATCTATAGGCATGGTAAAGTCAAAATTATCAGTGACCTGTACATTTCTGGACACTCCGCGCGGTAATAGTGGTCGTATTAGCAGCTTCAAATCCGGCATCCGTAACAGCTTTAGCGTAAGTATGATTTTATTTCTGAATAATCTACAAAATTAAATCTTTTTTAAAAGGGAATTTCGGTTAGCAGAATTGGTAGATTTCTCTCGTTAACAGTGATTCAGAATCTATTTAACTACTAATCCGCCAGTGTATCTTTTCTAATCGAGCGTGAATTTCCTTAAGCGTTGTCAATATTTCAGGTTCATCCGGCAGCTCTCCATATACAAGATTTCTGAAGTCACTTTCATACGTCGATCGCAGCTTCATCCAGGTTGATTCACATTCTTTATAAATGAGGGCCTCTGACGGATGGTTTTTAAGCCATTCACTGCCGCTTCAGAAGCTGGCCACATCATCTGACCCGACCTTATTTATTAGGTCATCAAAGCCCGAAGAATTGAAAAAACTCCTCACCTCTTCTTCTGCAAGCAGCTTATGGAGATCATACGTATGGCGGATTTTAGCTTTCAGGTTGATAAGCGGTTGATCTGTAAATGAAAACCGGACGAGGCTCATTATTTTCTCGCATAGGGTCCGGTTCACATGCAGTACGTTCATCGTAAATGGCTCAAGCTCATATTCGCGGATCATCGGTTTTTGATCCGTACCCAGAATCATTTTGCGAATAAAGGTATCCACTGGTAAAGGTACAAACGGCTCGAAATTACCAAGCGCGCTTATTTCAACTATAAGTATATCCCGAACCTGCCCAAAACTTCCTTTAAACTCCTTCTTATACTGGTGTGCAGTCTTCCTCAGATTGCCATGTTTGCTTGTTAACCCCTTTATTTCAACCTCAGGCAGTATTTTAGCCGCTTCTTTACTAATGGCTCTTATTCGCTTTGCGATTGTCGTTGCACTTTCGCCTTCCTGCGAAACTACGGCAAGATCAATGTCTTCTGAAAAACGCTCAATCAACCCATGACACTTTGACAGCGCAGTACCTCCTTTAAAAACTATTTTATCACCGGCTTCAGACTGAAACAAAGATTTCAGCATAAAAGTGACCCAGTAATCTTTCTCTACAAATATTTCGGGCAAAACAAGCTCAGCTGCTGTTTTTCGTATGGCATCTGTAAATAGCTTCTTATGCTTATGCAGTATCATTTGATGTTCCAATTTTGTGAAGTCGAGAGTGCTTCTTCCGCCCCCGGAATGGCATAGGTAGTAATCGGATTCAAAGAACGCTTCAGGCGCTCTGTGGCCGAACTTTTGCCCTGATCTTCCAATATAGCACCAAGCAGCGCCTGTGCGGCTGGCGGATACTTGAGAGCCAGCCTAACCATAGTATTTATTTTGCCCGGTTCCAGCGTACTGAATTGCTCCGAAAGTAAACGTATTGAGTTTTGTACCGTAGCGTCCGGTATTTTTTTGAGGTATCTGAGACAGTCCAGGTACTGCAGCAGAGGGATGTTTTCTTTTGTGATGATATTCTTTTGCAGGATAAATGATATTCTGAACCGACCTCTTTTAAAAGCGGGACGTATTTGGTTCTTGCCAATCTGTATTACACTGCTTACTTGTGTGGTGAGGTTCAGTTGATTATAAATGCTAACACCAGTCAGGTATCCTGTAACCTTGCCCTCATCTTCCAGCAGGTCTTTTACAACCTGATAGGGATCGGGCGGCAGAACTCCAAAAGCGGACTGTTCGGGTTTGTAGTAGCGCCCTTTGGAAAGCTTCTCTATTTTCCCGCCGACTGCCATACGGTTCAGCGCTTTTATCACAGCTTCCTTGTTATTCACCTCACCAATAAAATCTTCATAGGTAAAAACATATCCTTTGGGAAGTCTGTTAATCATATATACAACAAAATCAGTAGTTTTCATGGGTATACTTTTTGTCTGTAATATACGGCATGTCCAGTTTATTTAATAAAATACTGGACATATTGATGTTTTCCTTAAGCGGCGAACGATCAAGCTTAATTAATTTGGGGGATTAACCTTCCCACTGCTTTACGTGATATTTGTTGAACAGATCCTGCCGATATTCACCACTCAGGGCGACCTGCCCGACTACCGGCGGAAGCGACCGTGATCCCGATCCCGAACAAACTGCAGTTGCTTTGATATCGATATCCTCCCCCCTGCTGTTTGAACCAACAAAATTATGGTCCTTTTCTCAAGGCTATCAACTTATAAAGACCTTGTTTTTGAACCACATCGGTATTTTTATTTCAGCATTCAAAACTCCCAGTTAATCTTTACACTCCTTTCAAGGCGACCCGTCGTAACAATTCCCCTTGCTTTCTTTTTGTGTTTCCAGCGGGATGCGTTTGGGATGGCGCAAGGTGTTAAGCTCCGGAACAATTAGCCCACTCAATCCCCCCCCGCTCGATGCGCGCATCCCCCCGCAAGTCTGCACCGCGGTTTCAGCGCACCATTTGCGCATGATGTCCGGGAAAAACAACGGGCTTCTTAACCGCTTACATGCGGGGAGGATGTGCCGTAAGCTTCGGGTCGTTTTCTTTACAACTTTTGCCCTCGGCACAGGCAGGAATCCGAGGGCTTTGGCTTAATTTGCGGCAATAAATTGTCTGAAAGGCTGTTTTTTCCGGTCTTCAGTTTTCAACCATCATTCACCCTTACGCTATGCGATACTTTACGTTAAAGCACTTGTTCATGGCATTGGTCGCCGTCCTGCTGCTGCAGGCAGTCCCTGCCGCTGCCGCTGTTCTCGCGCAGGATCAGCATGACGACAACACCCGGCTGCTTCGCTTCCCGGCTACCAATGGCGAGCAGATTGTGTTCACTTTTGCCGGCAACCTGTTTACCGTCGGTATAGAGGGCGGTGTGGCCCGGCAACTCACCAATCATGAGGGCTTCGAAATGTTCCCGCGCTTCTCGCCCGACGGCACCGAAATTGCCTTTACGGGTCAGTACGACGGCAATACCGAAGTGTACCTCATGCCTGCGGAGGGCGGCATCCCGCAGCGGCTCACCATCACCGCAACCCTCGGCCGCGATGATGTGGGCGACCGCATGGGCCCCAACAACATTGTGATGGGCTGGCACCCCACGCAGGACGCTGTGCTGTACCGCTCCCGCAAACGCTCCTTTAACGCCTTTCAGGGGCAGCTTTTTCTGGCCGGGCGCGACGGCGATATTTCGCAGCAGGTTCCGCTGCCGAGAGGCGGCTTTGCCTCCTACTCCCCCGACGGCACGCAGCTGGCCTATAACCGCATCTTCCGCGAGTTCCGCACCTGGAAACGCTACCGCGGCGGCATGGCCGATGATATCTGGATTCACGATTTCGAATCCCGCGAAACCATCAACTTCACCAACAGCAACTCGCAGGATATCATCCCGATGTGGCACGGCGACCAGATTTTCTTCGCCTCCGACCGCGATGATAACATGCGGATGAACCTTTGGGTGCAGGATGTGAACGGCACCGAAGCCCGGCAGCTCACCTTCTTTGAAGATTTCGACATCAAGTTTCCGTCAATAGGCGGCGGATTTATCGTTTTTGAAAACGGCGGCTTCATCTACCGCTTCCATATCGAAAGTGAGCAGCTCGACCGGGTGCCGATTCGGGTACACTCAGATAATCTGTTCAGCCGGGGCGGTCTTGTTCAGGTTCACGATCAGATTCAGTTCTGGGGCGTTGCGCCCGATGGCAGCCGGGCCCTTTTCGGCGCGCGGGGCGATATTTTTACGGTGCCGGCAAGCAGCGGCATTACCCGCAACATCACGCAGTCAGCCGGGGTACACGACCGCAACCCGGCCTGGTCGCCCGACGGGCGGCATATCGCCTACATTTCAGACAAAACCGGCGAAAACGAAATCTGGATGCGTCCGCAGGACGGCTCCGGCGAAGCCGTGCAGCTCACCGACGGCGCCAACACCTACTTCTTCTCCATACAGTGGTCGCCTGACAGCCGCTACATCCTGTGGACCGACAAAAAACTCCGCCTCCGGTTTGTCGATACCCAAAACCGGCGCGTCACCACGGTTGATACTGCCGAATTCTGGGAAATCAGCAGCTTCACCTGGTCGCCCGACAGCAAATGGATTGCCTGGACCCGCCCCGAAACCGAAGGCATGCAGCGCATCTGGATGTACTCCGTGGCCTCCGGCGAATCCTTCCCGGTTACCGATAAATGGTTCAGCTCCGGAAATCCGGCATTCAGCGACTGCGGACGCTTCCTGTTTTTCACCTCCAACCGCGATTTCAACCCCATCTACAGCTGGACCGAGTGGAACCACGCCTATCAGGATATGTCGCGCATCTACATGATTGCGCTGGCACAGGAAACCCGCTCGCCCTTCCTGCCCCAAAATGACGAGGTCAACGCGCCTGAAAGCAGCAGCGAAAGCGCCATTTCCGGGGATAATGTGAAGGTTGACCGCGCGGGCATCATCGACCGCATCATACAGCTGCCGGTACAGCCCTCGAATTATTTCAACCTGAATGCTGCAGGCGGGCGCATCTATTATATGCGCAACGGCAGCCGCGATCAGCGCGCCCTGCTGCTCATGTACGATATTGCGGCACAGAAAGAAACCGAGCTGGGCGCCGTAAACAGCTACCTGATTTCGGCCGACGGTAAAAAGATGATGGTATGGCAGCAGGGCCGGTACGGCATTATTGATCTGCCTGCGCGGCCGGTTGAAGTTACGGAGCCCCTCAGCCTCAGCAACATGCGCGTGAATCTGGACCGGCAGGCCGAATGGCTTCAGATTTTTGATGAAAGCTGGCGGCAGATGCGCGACTTCCTCTATGCCGACAACCTGCACGGTGTGGACTGGCACCGCGTGCGCGAGCTGTACCGTCCGCTGGCAGAAGCCGCGCGGCACCGGCTCGACCTCACCTACGTGATCGGCGAAATGATCGGTGAACTTAACGTGGGCCATGCCTACGTAGGCGGCGGCGATGTGCCGCAGCCGGCACGCGTACCGCTGGGTCTGCTGGGCGCGGAGCTCAGCCGCGACGGCAGCGGCTTCTACCGCATCGACCGCGTACTGCGCGGGCAAAACTGGGTAACCGGCCGCCGCTCGCCCCTTACTGAAGTGGGCGCAAGCGTGCCGGAAGGGCACTACATCATCGCCGTGAACGGCATGCTCACGAGCGATATGGCCAACATTTTCGAAAGCCTGATCGGCCTGGCCGGTGAAACCGTGGTACTTACCGTAAACGAGCGCCCGCGCACGCAGGGTGCCCGCGAAGTGCTGGTGCGGCCCGTAGCCGACGAGGCCGACCTGTACTACTTCAACTGGGTGCAGCGCAACATCGAAATCGTGAACGAGGCCACCAACGGCAGGGTCGGGTACATCCACATCCCCGACATGAGCCCGGCGGGTCTCAACGAGTTTGTGAAGCATTTCTACCCGCAGCTGCGCAGGGAGGCCCTCATTATTGATGTGCGCGGCAACGGCGGCGGCAACGTTTCACCGATGATTATCGAGCGCCTGCGCCGCGAAATCGCGATGGTGAGCGCGCCCCGCAACGTGGTTCCGCGCCCGAACCCCGAGCACATGATGCTCGGCCCAATGGTTACCCTGCTCGACGAGCACTCCGCCTCCGACGGCGACATCTTCCCGTTCCGCTTCCGTCAGCACAACCTGGGGCCGCTCATCGGCATGCGCTCCTGGGGCGGGGTAATCGGCATCCGCGGCTCGCTGCCCTTCACCGATGGCGGTATCCTCAACCGGCCGGAGTACGGCCTGTACAACATCGAGGGCACCGAGTGGATTATCGAAGGCGTGGGCGTTGAGCCCGATATCGAAATCGACAACGACCCCGCGCGCGAGTTCGACGGAATCGACGATCAGCTGAACCGCGGCATCGGGGAAATCCTGCGCCTGCTCGAAACCGAAGGCTTCCAGCTGCCCCCGCGCCCCGACTTCCCCATCCGCAACTAAGCCGTATTGAAGTTCAGTCACCCGGAACCCGGATGGTTTTGGGATCCGGACCGAACAGTGAACCTAAAATCCAAAAACCCCGCAGCGCTCCGCTCAGGAGATGCTGCGGGGTTTTATTTTTTGGGAAAACTCCGTGCGCATCACGGTCAGCAGTGCTGGTTCAGCCGCCCTCAGCCAACGGCAGGGTCCGTGCTTTTTGATGCGCGTATGTGCGGAATCCGGTCGTCAGGTTCAAAATCACCCTCAGGCCCCGCCCGGCCCCATCCGCGTTACACCAGTGACCAGTGTAGGGCCGGCTGTGTTCAGGTGTAAGGTTTCGGGATTGCGGCCTGCAACGGGGCCCCAAAAGCAAGGCGCCTCCCGCAGGATTGGGAGGGCAGAGCCAGCACGACTGCCCTTGATGTGCACGGCGTTCACCCCAAAAAAAAGCCCGCCGGCCCTTCCGGAAATTTGGGACAGGCCGGCTTTGATTTTTTGGGTGATGGCATCGCTTGATGCGTGCTGTGGCCTAAACGACTCCCTGCGAAGGCCTGCAAGATTTTGATTTTTATGAATGTATAACACCAATTCCTCTCCAAAACAATGAAATATTTCGCTTAATCCTGAAGATGAGTCCCGCTGCAACCATTCCTGGCTGCAGCGGGATTGTTTGGGTTTATGGCCATGATTTATTTCGCCTGTAGTGGCCATACGTCTGTAAATGGTAGTCTACCTCAAATATTAAACTGGAATATTACTCATCTGATTTTAGGAATAATTAGACAGACCATGTTTAGGTTTTCCCTATAAAACCTTAAGAACCATCATAAAAATACCATTCTAAATACTACCCCATTTATTCTTTTTATATCCTTGCAAAGAAGGATTTGTCAGACACTTTTTCATAATAAGTTCATCTAAAATTTCATAGCCTGTAAACACACCGCATTTTTCCACAGCCTTAATAAAAGTATATTTTTGTAAACAACAAATAATCAAAGATAGAGATAAACCAATATTAAACTTAATCTTACAGCCACCTTGTCGACAGCCAGTAAGTAAATATAAACACACAGAACTTTACACACAACGAAGTACAGGGCTTATTTTTTGCTTTTTTTGAAATTTGAATAATAAGTATTTTTACTTATAGCATACATTGAAATCATCGATAAAATAAATCCAAGCATACATTATTCGCACTCACACTCGTGAATATACTTATGTACTAATACAGTACCCCGAATTCTCCTACTAATCATCCAAGGCCGAAAGAAGAACAGATGATGGTTAACTATCGCTAAACAGCGTTGTTGAGCCACAAACGGATTCGGGCATCAGGTACAGTCCGGCTCAGCATTCTTGCTAAATTTTTGGGGCAAACAGGTGATTTAGCGGGCGTTCCGGGTCTGTTAATCCGCAAACAAATCCGATGCGCTTCGCCCTTGTCAAGGCATGATAAAACAAAAAAGCCGCCGAAAACTAAATTTCCGGCGGCTTTGGTAATCTTCAGCTGCTGAAAGAGTCGCAGCTAAAAGCTGAAATGGCTGATTTTATTTTACCAGCATCATCTTGCGGGTTTGTACGAAGCTGCCCGCCTGAATGCGGTAGATGTACATGCCGCTGGAGAGGCGGCTGGCGTCGAAGTTCACGCTGTGCCGGCCGGCGGCCTGCTGATCGCTCACCAGAACTGCTACCCGCTGCCCCATCAGGTTGTACACTTCCAGCTGTACCTGCGCGGCTTCCGGCAGGGCATAGCTGATTTGCGTAGTCGGGTTGAAGGGGTTGGGATAGTTCTGGTTGAGGGCGAACTCAACAGGCAGGTCATCGCGGCCGATATCGGTAGTGATGATGGTCTGGAAGGTAAAGGCCTCTGACCATGGCCCTACACGATCGCTGTTTTCGCCGCGCACGCGCCAGAAGTAGGTGCTGCTGCCCTGCAGGCCGCTCACAAACTGCTGTGTGTTTATGAGGTTGGTAGCATCAACTGCGAGCTGCTCAAATTCCTCATCGAGGGCGATTTGCAGATCGTAGGTTTCGGCACTTGCCGCAGCCTGCCAGTTGAACACGCCGAAAAGCTGGATATCAACGGCATTGTTGGCGGGGAAGAGCTTCACAACGGCGGAGGGATCCGCTTTGGCTGTGGTGAAGTTCCAGACTTCAGACCACTCGCCTTCGCCGGCAATGTTGAAGCCTTTTACCTGCCAGAAGTAGGTTGTCTCAGCTTCCAGATTCTCGAGTGAGATAAAGGTTTCACCGGTTTCGGCTTCGAAAACTTCATCAGCCAGATCGGCATCAGCAGAAATGCGGAATACGTAGGTTTCGGCATTTGCATCGGCATCCCACTCGAAAACGATGTCTTCAAAAACGGAGGTCGCTTCATTGGCGGGCGTGCTGAGCGCGATGGCTTCGGGCAGCCCTTCCACAATCACGAGTGTTACGGGCACCGTTACTTCCGGGTTGATCGGGTCGTTGGTGGTGATGGTCACAACCGCGCCATAGGTACCCGCGGGTACGCCTTCAACCGAGAAATTCAGGCTGATTTCCTGTACGTCTTCATGAGCTATGGCACCGCTTGCGGGCTCAGCTTCGAGCCATGCCATGGCGGCTTCATCAACTGTGATGGCGTACTCAAGGGTTTCAAGTCCCTGATTTGCAATGGTGAAAGATCCTTGCGGATTTTCATCGCGCACGGTGGCGAAGGTCATGTTGGCGGCATTCAGAATCATGCGCGGCTCTTCAATCACGATATCCATTTCCAGGGTTACCGGAATCTGGAACAGCGGGTTTTCCGGGTCGTTGGTTGCAATAGAAATGAGCGCGTTGTAGATGCCTTCCGGTACATTGCCGGTTGCGGTGAGCTCAATCTGCTGCGATTCGAGTCCGTCAATACGGCCGGTGGAACTGCTTAGGGAAAGCCAGCCGTCGTTGCCGTTCAGGCGCACATTATCGAAAAAGCCTGATTCGCCGTTTTGGCTGTTGTTGCTCAGAAACACAACCTGCTCGACCGTCTGACCTGACCAAAAGCTGCCGGTATGGATGAGTTCGCCATCTATGAAATAGCGGATTTCGTTGGCTTCGGTGTCGAGCTCCTGTGTAAAACGGTACCATGTTTCAGGCTGGAAAGTGCCAACATTAACCGTACTTGCACCTCCGGTAAATACCTGCAGATTACCATTGGAAGCAAAACGGAATCGGGTTGTGATACTGCCAAGTGAGGGTGACTGAAGGGCCACATCATAACTTGCCCCGCCGAGGGCTTCCACGTAAACATCTGTTTCGAGGGTATAAAACTTACTGCCGGCCGGAATCAGCGGAGAGCGCACACCGATGTTCGTATTCCCCGGCGTGCCGCTTTGCTGCGCAATCTGCAGGGCCCAGTTCCCTTCGCTTGCGCGCACATCTGAAATAACCGGCTGACTGCTGCTTGCTGCGAGGGTGCTCCAGCCCAGCTGATTTCCGATATATCCCGGCTCGAAACCTTCTTCCGGCTCAAATGAGGTGATAACTTCGTCAGACTGAATAACCGCTGCATTCCAGAAATTCTGGTCCATAAAAGCTGCCTTATCAGCAGGGATCGGTCCGGCCGAAGCAGCTGCGGTAGCCGCATCACCGTAAACCACAGAAATGGTGTAGTTTAACGGGCCTTCGGCTTCGTTGATAATCTCGAAGAAGGCACTTTCAGCCTCGTTTTCACTCAGAGAGAAAGTAAAGCCTGAGGTTGGCGTAACATTAGCTGCAGGCGGGCCAAGCAGCGAAAGCTCCAGCGCCTGAGCGGCATTAACACGGCCGCCGGCAATGGTGTTGTTCACAAAAGCGGGAATTGGGTCAACGCTGTTCATGATCCAGGAGCGAAGCTCTGTTGGGGAAGCATCCGGGTTTACCGCTTTCAGCAGGGCTGCAACACCGGTGGCGTGCGGGCTCGCCATAGAAGTACCGGAAAGGGACGCATAGCCGCTGGTATTGATGTAGGTACTAAAAATGGCAGAACCCGGCGCTGCTACGTGCACGGTATTGGCGCCGAAATTGGAAAATCCGCTGCGCTGATCGTTACGGTCAGAACTCGCAACAGCCATCACGTTAGGCAGGTTGTAGCCGGCCGGATAAAAATTCTGGTTGTCGTTGTTCGTGCCGTTGTTACCGGCAGCGGCGAT
>NZ_JAIUMX010000120.1:0-10167 GCF_022565315.1 Cyclonatronum sp.
ACGAGCCACTGCTTGAGGCCGGTCATGGCCGAGAGTTCGAGATGGCGTTCGAGCAGGTCGAGGTCATCGCCGACCACATCCCCCATCTGAATCATGCAGTCGCCGGGGGCGAAAGGTGCAGCGATGATGTCAGCAAATACGCCGTCCCTCAGAAAACTGATCTGCTCATTGGAGTACGCCTGCGGATCACCAACAATCGCGCAGCTGAAATCCAAACCCGATGCGCCCTGCCGGTTCAGCGGAAAATTCACCTGCTCCGGGGCCGGGCCGGTATCCGGCAGCCCTCCGTACCGCAGCGGGTAACCCGTGCCTCCCTCCTTGTGGATGTAGAAAAACTGCGGCACCATCCGGTGATCGACCGGCACCCGCCAGCCCGATGGCTGAACCACCGAAAGGTTCATATCGGCATGTACGGGCAACTCGTAATAGCCGGTGCTGTCGGTTTTGGTCCACTCGAAGCCGTTGGTAACCAGCACCCCGGGCACGCCGGTTTCGCCGGCATCGAAGCGGCTGTTCTCATTGGCGTCCTCAAACACAAAACCAAAAATGAAGTCCTTGCCCGCGCCGGGATTCAGAATTTCGGGCGCGCCCTGCCAGGCTTGGGCTGCAAGCGGCCCGCCCGGCAGACCGGCAAACAGCAGCAGCAAAAGTGTGAAGCGAATCAAAGCAGTCATGGATGTATCCTTTAAAATGGCAAATAGTCCAAAATACATCCGCCCGCGCTTTGCAGCATTATGCAGGCGTTAAATCCGCCAAAAAAACTTCACAATCCATCGCCCGGCTGATTCCCCTGATTACACTCAAATTAAATTGTTTGTTTTTAGGGTGATGCGCGCCTTGCCCTCATCCGGTTTCAGCCTAAGACATCCTTCAGTCGGTCCGAATCCGCTTCCCGCCAAGAAATACAAGTTCAGGCCGGGGGAGCTCAGCGAGGTTTTCGAGCGGATTTACGGGAAAAACGATGATGTCGGCCAGCTTGCCGGCTTCCAGGCTGCCGAGATGCCCGGCCACACCGGCGTGCTCCGCAGCTTTGATGGTCGCGCTTTGCAGCGCCTGCCATGGGCTGAGGCCGCCCTGCGTGAACAGCCGAAGCTCGTCGTACAGGCTTGACCCCGCGGGCAGGTTACCCGCATCGGTGCCCATAAACATGGGGATGCCGGCCTCATGCTGCCGGCGGAACTCCCCGAGCACAGCCTGCCGCTGCGCCTCATTGAGGCTGCGGAACATCACCCCGAGGGTAGGAACAACCGGTGTTTGCAGCGCGGCAAGGCGGTCGAAGGTGCCTGTTGTATCTGAGGAAAGCAGCCAGACCAGATGCTCGAGTCCGTCGGCGCCGGCCTGCAGGGCGCCCTCCACATCATGGCGGGTATCGGTATGGACAACGAGCTGCAGCCCGTGAAACCGGGCCTGATCCGCAATCGCCTCCAGCACCCTTTGTTCCATGCGGGGCAGCTGATCGCGGTGACCCGCCGTGTAGATGGCCTTAATGAGATCAACGCCGCCTGCCGCGAGGCGGTCCACTTCGGCACGGGCTTCCTCCGGGGTATCAGGTTCGCGGGCGTTGGTTTCGGCCGCCCAGGGGTTGTTGGCAAAAATGGTGCTTACCGGGTGACCGCCGGGCGAGGTAAGCATGGGCCCGGCCGCACGGATGCGGGGGCCTTCGAGTTTACCGGCGGCAACACGGTCGCGCATCTCCAGAATCTGCGGATAGCTGTCGCCGAGGGAAGTAACCGAGGTGACCCCGTGTGCCAGAAACTGACGGCGGGCGTCGGGGTAGCCGCGAAAAAACTGCACCATCATACCGGCAAAGCTGCGACCATCCGCAAACGGCATCCCACCGAAATGCACGTGCAAATCAAACAGCCCGGGCATGGCATAGCCGCCGTTCAGGTCTATGATGCGGGCGCCATCCGGTACCGCATCACCCGAAAAAAAGCCGCGTATGCCGGCATCCTCAATCAGCAGGACCTGATCGCGGATGATTTCCGGTGCATCCCCGGCCATGGTGAGAAAATTGCCGTTTACCAGAGCCGTGATGCCCTTGTGCGGCGGCGCGGCCCGCCAGGTTCCGAATTGCGTAAGGCCGGCCCAAAGCAGCAGCATCACTGCCGCTGCAATGCCGAGAGAAATCAGGATTTTTTTAAGCATCACAAAAAATAAGGTGAGCCGGAGCAGCGCCCGGTGGTAAATTGCAAAAAAACTACGGTATCGGAACGGGTTTCACAAACGGGGTTTGAATATCTTCAGCCACTTAAGGAGCAGTCTGATATTTTTGGTTACGCTGCACCTGATTGATTTTCACGCACTAATGCGGTGCCATACAGGTTATGCCACCAGCGAATCCCCCTAAACACTTTCTCAAAACCGGCTGTGTTAATGCGCTCAACTTCCGCCTTCATCCTGTTTTCCGTCATTTTTGCGCTCACAGCACTTTTACCGGAACCGCTGTTCGTGGCGCAGGAACAGCCACAGTCCGGAAACGACATCATTATAATTAGACCCTCAGACTTTAATCCGTCCGAAGAGGCGGCCTCGCGGTGGGTGCATCAGCCGCTCGGGAACATCCGGCCGACCGAATACCGGCTTGCAACGCTTGAGGACGGCAGCGTTGTGATTGAAGCGGTGAGTGAGCAGTCGGCCTCCGGGCTGGTGATGCCGCTGCGGTTTAATCCGGCGGAATACCCCGTAATCGAATGGGAGTGGATGATTGATTCCGTGCTGGAAAACGGCGACCTGACCCGTCGCGATGGCGATGATTTCGCCGGAAGGCTGTACCTCACCTTCGATCTGCCCTCCTCGGAGCTTCGGTTCCGCGACCGGGTTTTCCTGCTGGCCCTGCGGACCTTCACCTCCTTTGATATCCCCAACCGGGCTTTGTGCTACATTTGGGCCAACCGGGCGCCGGCGGGCACAATTGCACCGAGCCCCTACACCGGGCTGGTGAAGCTGCTCGCCGTGAGAAGCGGAAACGACGAGGCCGGCACCTGGGTGACCGAAAGAAGAAACATCCTGGAAGATTACCGCGAAGCCTTCGGGGCTGAGCCGCCCGCAATCACCGGCATACAAATCATGACCGACTCAGACGACACCGGCGAATCTGCCCGCGCCTGGTACGGGCAAATCCGGCTGATGAGGGAATAAATTAACAGTATGTCAGTAGGTCAGTGTGTCAGTGTGTCGCGCTGGTTTGGGGTTGCGGGACTTTTGACCGTGCTGCGAAACCATTTTTTGTGTGCGCATATCTGTTGTGCCGGAAAACAATTTAGTGACCTAAAACGAGCTGGGTTTCACGTATTCTTTCTGAGCTTTGGACGTAATCTTTAACTCAGGTGCCATGAGCAATTAAGAAAACTGTTTTACAAAGGATTCCCATGAAACAGCGGTTTTGGAATCTTCCTCTAAAGTATCAAGACGCGACCGAAGCTCTTTTTTGTGCGATTCAGGAATATCAATTACAGAAGGATCTTCAGCGATGGAATCCCACAGGGCTTCTGCAAGAAGTATTTTTTCTCTTTTAGAAAGTTGACTGATATGCCGGAGAACAGATTTATCCATAGAAATCAATGGGTTATGTGATTGGTTTCTATTTGTTCAGATAAAACTTCGAAGTCAAGAGACAGTTTAAAAGCACGTTCAATTAAAAAATGAATTTGCAATTGAAGGGAGAGATGTGGCAACAGTATGTCAGTATGTCAGTATGTCAGTAGGTCAGTGTGTCAGTGTGTCGCTTTGGTTCGGGGTTTAAGATCCCGAAGCTTTTTACCGCCGTCTGCGGTCGGCCGTCCCCGGTCAAATCAACACTCCGCCCCAATCCGCGGGCCATCCGTCTCAGACCTGATCGGCGATGCGGCGCATGTCGGCGAGTACGCCCTGTGCGGTTACTTCGCTGCCGGCGCCGGGGCCCTGAATGGTTACGGGCGAGCGGCTGTAGTAGCGGCTTTCAATGGAAATCAGGTTGTCGGCGCCGCGCAGGGTTCCGATGGGTGAGTTTGCAGGCACGGCGCGGACCCCGACCTCAATTTTCTTCGGGCTTATTTCGCCTATGTAGCGCAGCACCTTGCCTTCGGCCCGGGCTTCTGCTACCCGCTGTTTCCAGAGGTCGTCGTAATCAGACAGGCCGGCGAAGAATTCGTCAAGCGGGGCATGGCGCAGGCCTTCGGGGGTCTGATCTTCAGCGGTGAAGGCATCCCGCTCCATCCGGAAACCGGCAGTTCGTGCCAGAATGAGGCACTTGCGGGCCACATCTTCCCCGGAGAGGTCATCACGCGGATCGGGCTCGGTGTAGCCTTCATCATAGGCTTTCCGGACGGCTTCGCTGAAGGGCACGCCTTTTTCGAGCTCGCCGAACAGGTAGGTCATGGTGCCGGAGAGCACCCCTGAGATACGCAGCACGGCATCCCCGTTCTGCACCATGGTGCTGATGGTATTCACAATCGGCAGACCGGCACCGGCAGCGGCCTCGTAGCGGAAAAGCGCGCCGTTTTCGCGCGGGGCAACGAGCTGATCGAAGAAATGCTGCGGCATGGTGTTCGCAATTTTGCTCGGCGTAACCACATGCACCCCGGCATCGAGCAGGCGCAGGTACAGCAGAGCAACCTCACGGCTGCCGGTTGCATCCACAAAAATGAGTCCCCGGCCGGATTCCTCGTAGTGCCGGATGAGCTGCGCCACAATCGAGGCCCAGCGCGTAGGCGTAACCGGCCGCTGCCCCGATAGGCGGTTCACAAACGACGCCTGCTGCACGCCTTTTTCATGGATGAGGGCGAGCTTGCTGTTGCAGAAGCCGATCAGGCGGAAATCCTCCGAGAGCGGACCGCCCGGCTCCAGCTGACGCAGCAGTTCGCTGCCAACGGTGCCAATGCCCGCCACAAACACATCGAGCAGCGGGTTTTCGGCCGGTTCTGCATCAAAAAAAGAAGAAGTGAGGTGCTCAAGTTTAAAGGCGCCGGCTACTTCGGCAGCCTCATGCGTAAGTTTGAGTGCTTTCATGATATTTATAAGGTGAAAAAATCAGGTCGGGTCTTTCGCTGCTCTTCAGGCGGCGTGGTGTTTGAGATGATGGCGAAACTCGATGAGCAAATTGTTGAGCTGACGAAACTCGATCAGGAAGGCGTCGTGACCGTATTCGGAGCGGATTTCGCGGTAGAAACTGTTCGGCAGCTTCCCGGCCAGCGAGCGCTGCTCCGCGGTGGGGTACAGCAGGTCGGAATCGATGCCGACTACCAGCACGGGAATCTGAATCGCAGCAAGGGCGGTATCCAGCCCGCCTCTTCCGCGCCCGGCATCGTGCGTATCCATCATCTGCGTGAGGCGCACATAGCTGAGCGGGTCGAAGCGCTGCGTGAGCTTTTCACCCTGATAGCGCAGGTAGCTTTCCACCTGAAAGCTGCCTTCATCCCGCTTTTCGCGGCCGAACCGCTGCGAAAACTGCTGCGGCGCCCGGTAGGTGAGCATCGCCATAGCGCGCGCGGCCGCAAGCCCCTGCACCGGTTCTTCGCCGGGAGCGTAGTCACCGCCCTTCCAGCGGCTGTCGGCCGCAATCGCCTGCCGCTGTGCCTCGCTGATGCCGATGGCCCAGGCCTCATGACGCGCCCCGGCAGCGATAATCACCGCCGACTGCACGCGCCGGTCCATCGCGGCAAACTCCAGGGCCTGCATCCCTCCCATCGAGCCGCCAATCACCAGCTGAATCTGCTTCACCCGCATGTGATCGAGCACGAGCTGCTGCGCACGAACCACATCCCGGATCGTGAGCACCGGAAACGCGGAGCCGTACCGAAGGCCGGTCTCCGGATTCACGGACTGCGGGGAGGTCGAGCCGTAGCAGCTGCCCGGCACGTTCATGCAGATGATGAACTGCTCCTTCGGGTTCAGGATGCCGCTTTCGGCAAACAAACCCGAAAACCACTCCTCCGCATCCGCGTGCCCTGTGAGGGCATGGCAAATAACCACCACATTGTCGCGGGCCTCGTTCAGGCGCCCCCACGACTTCCAGGCGATGTCCAGCTGCGGAAAGCGGAAACCGGATTCGGTCACAAAACCGAGCAGATGCGGGTAGAGGGAGTCAGCGTAGTTCATATCACAAAAAAGTAAAGCAGGTTCAGGGATGCAGGGTGATGCGGGCTTTGGTTCAGGCCGTAACCGGAACCGCCGCAAAGGCTTCGGCAAAATCGAGGCGGATGTCGTCGATGTGCTCGATACCGACCGAAACGCGGATGAGGTCTTCCGTTACGCCGCTTGAGCGCTGCTCGGAAGCCGAAAGCTGCTGATGCGTGGTAGATGCCGGGTGAATTACCAGGGTTTTGGCATCGCCCACATTGGCGAGGTGGCTCGCAAGCTTCACATTTTCGATGAAGGCTTTGGCCGCCTCAAAGCCGCCCTTCACGCCGAAGGTGAGCACCGCACCGAAGCGGTTGGGCTGCAGGTATTTTTGGGCCGCATCATGATAGGGGTGGTCTTCCAGACCGGCGTAGCTCACCCAGCTCACGGCCTCCTGCTCACGCAGCCATTGGGCGAGTTTCAGGGCGTTTTCGCAGTGGCGCTCAACCCGAAGCGAGAGCGTTTCCAGGCCCTGAAGCAGCAGGAAGCTGTTGAAAGGCGACTGCGATGCGCCGAAATCGCGCAGGCCTTCCACCCGTGCGCGGATGGCAAAAGCGATGTTGCCGAAGGGACCTTCATCCCCGAAAACTTCCCAGAAATTGAGGCCGTGATAGCCGGGGGATGGTTCCGAAAACAGCGGAAACTTGCCGTTGCCCCAGTTGAAGTTTCCGGCATCGACCAGCACGCCGCCAACCGAAGTGCCGTGTCCGCCGATCCATTTGGTGGCCGACTCCACCACGATGTTGGCTCCGTGATCAATCGGGCGCGCGATGGCACCGCCGGCACCGAAAGTGTTGTCCACAATCAGCGGGATGCCGTTGCGCCGGGCTACCGCAGCAAGGCCTTCGAAATCGGGCACGTTGTTTTTCGGATTGCCGAGCGACTCCACATAAATGGCCTTGGTGTTTTCGTCGATCGCGGCTTCGAAGGCCTCGGGCGCATCTTCGGTCACGAACTTCACATCAATGCCGAGGCGCGGCAGCGATACCTTGAACTGATTGTAGGTACCGCCGTAGAGGTTGCTTGTTGCCACAATGTTGTCGCCTTTCTGCGCGATGGTCGCGATAGCGAGAAACTGCGCGGCCTGCCCGGAGGAAGTCGCAACAGCCGCAACGCCGCCTTCGAGGGCAGCAATGCGCTTCTCGAAAACATCGGTGGTCGGGTTCATGATGCGGGTGTAGATGTTGCCGAAATCCTTGAGCGCGAACAGCGTAGCGGCATGCTCGGAATCTTTGAACTGATAGGAAGTCGTCTGATAAATCGGAACAGCCCGTGCGCCGGTGGTAGGGTCAGGCTCCTGACCGGCATGGAGCTGAAGGGTTTCGAAGCGGTAGTTGCGGGGTTTGGAAGAAGTACTCATAGTCTTGTTTATGTGTAGTTTAGCGTTAGCAAAAAAGGAGTTTTGAAAAAAGGAAGTTTGTTTTTCAGGGTGATGCGCGCCTTGCTCAGACCGTAAGGTCGCGGACCAGAAACTGATGATCAGCTTTGATGCAGCGCTTCTGAATGAGGCGCCGGCCGGCATCGGATACTTTTTCGGAAAGCTCGGGGTGTTCCCCGGTTCCGAGCTGCAGCCAGATCACGCGGGCCTCAGTTTCGAGGGCGGCCTCAACAACGACGGAGATCAGGGCGGGCTTCATGAACACGTTCACCACATCTACCGGCACGGGCACCGAGGCAAGGTCGGGGTAGCAGGTCTCGCCGAGGATTTCATCAGCCGTAGGGTTCACCGGGATGATGGTGTAGCCGGCCCGCTGCAGGTAGCGGCCCACGAAATGGCTGTCCTTGGTCGGGTTCTTCGAAAGACCGACAATGGCGATGGTGCGTACCTCCGGCAGAAACTGCTGTACCCAGCCGGTCTCGGCCGAAAGGGCCTCCGTTGCGTACATCTTGCGTTCGTACCAGGCCTGAAACGTGCTGTTCATGATGCGTTGAAGTGAAATTGCGGTTTCGGTTGATGTGTTTCGGATGTGTTTGAGACGGAAGAGGCCAAAAAAAAAAGCCTCTTCCGGGAAAAATTCGGAAGAGGCTTTAATTGAGGGGGTACCTGATATCAGATACCGGCTAAAGGCCAGTCTTTCTCATCTTTCCCAGGCAAATAAAATTTGCCGGGCAGGATTTAGCACCTGACTCCCGGATATACCGGAACGGTTGCTAAGGCGTCACAGGGCCTGTCCCTCAGCCTTTCTTGATAAGATTATGCTTCAAAGAACAATTATCTCACAGCACGGCAGCGACAAACCCGGAGCGCATTCGCATACACATTCGCATGAAGCAACATGCGGAGTGCGGGTTTGTTACGGCTGATGTGTTGTGAGATAATTTCATGCCCTAAAACTATGTGCTAAACGCAACGCAAGTCAAGAAAAATTTATTTTTTCTTTTCAGGGAGATGCCCTGGAGCCCGAAACGACCTCATAAACACATCCGGCGCATAAATTAAGCGGGTTTAGGGGGAAGCTGAAACTCTGCCGTAGTCCCCCTGACTCAAGAGTTTTTCACCGTTTTGAGGCGGATTGATGCCGGTTCGCAAAGCAGCAAGACGGCATGAGGAGCCGGCTAAAAGAAAAGCTGCCTCATCCCCCACGGATTGAAAGACCGGGGCCGAACCCCGCTATTCCATTAAACCCGTCGGGAGCCTGCGAATATTTTCCTCGCATGCTTTCATATCGGGCACAGGCGTCTTATATTTGCAGTCCTGAAAATGCCGGCGTGGCGGAATTGGTAGACGCGCACGACTCAAACTCGTGTTTCGCAAGAAGTATCGGTTCGAGTCCGATCGCCGGTACATGAATCCTTGTAAGTCGCTGACTTGCAGGGATTTTTGTTTTTTGAGGGATAAGCAGCTGGTCAGGATGAGGACCTGACATTACGCTTTTTTTTTAGAATCGCGGCAATCCGTGTTCCAAGCTTTCCCAAACCGCGTGCCGCCTGTTCGCTGCGCATAACTGTTATTCATCAAACTGCTTCCGGCTGACCCCTGATGTCGAAATTACCGCAAGAAGAAAAATTCCTGGACCTGTCCGATTACGGCCGTCCGTTTGCCGCCCTTATTGCATCATCGCTGCAAAACACGCGCTTCACCCCGATTCATGTTACCATCTCGTTCGTCGTATCCGGGCTTATTGCCCTTGTATGCATGGTAAACGGTCATTACTGGGCTGCCGGCTTTTTCCTGGTGCTCAAATCCATCCTTGATGCCGCCGACGGCGAGCTTGCCCGGCTCAAAAACACCCCCTCATACACAGGCCGCTATCTCGACTCGGTTTCCGATATTATTCTGAATCTGATGATTTTCAGTGTGATTGTGCTGATCAGCGACACCAATATTTTCCTGGGAATTACGGCCTTTTTGTGTATGCAGCTACAGGGTACTCTGTACAATTATTACTACGCGATTCTCAAATCACAAAAGCAGGGAGACACCACGAGCCGCATCTTCGAAAACAAGACTCCGAAAGCATACCCCGGTGAGCGGCAGTCGCACGTAAGCTTCATGTACCGGCTCTACACCTTTCTGTACGGCGGCTTCGACAAACTCATTTACAAACTTGATTTATCCGCCCCTACCGGTAAATCCATCCCCAACTGGCTGATGACCTTCCTGTCCGTTTACGGCCTCGGCTTCCAGCTGTTGCTCATCAGCCTGCTGCTGATACTCGGCCTCAAATCTTACGTCGCCCCCGTCATCATTGGCCTTACAGCATTTCTGCCGCTGTTTATTTTTATGCGGAAGGTGAACGGGTAGACCTGAGGAGGTGAATAAACCGGCTTCTCCCGGTTTCGCTCATTAGAATGTCTGTCAAATGCCTGTAAATAAAGAAATATTTGTTATTATTCCCGGGCAGGAATTCTAACAAACATGTAAATTTTAGCGGACCGGCAATGACAGATCCTACCCTTCGCCCGCCATTTCCCAAGAAATTATTTTTTTGCATTCTTGGCCTTCTTGGCCTTGTTTTTATCATAGTGCCGGAAACTCATGCCCGGCAAACTGTTATAGAGATAGCGGTTACGAACCCCGTGCAAGACCGCCCGGTTGCCGGGGCGCTGGTGCAGCTGCTGCTGGGC
>NZ_JAIUMX010000121.1:0-10157 GCF_022565315.1 Cyclonatronum sp.
CAGGCGCTGGGCTACCGGAACTACCCCTTCGTAAAACGAAAATCCGTAGTACACAAACCGACACCCGAAAAAAGCCAAGCAGTTGAAATTGATGATGTTGGCAGCGGGTAGCTGCAAGTTGGGTTAGGTTTGGAGCTTGATTTAATTTTTGCCGCCGCCGCTTCCCGTCAGGGAAGCCACATGGGTAGAAAAGCCGCGCCCCCCCCAATTACCGGAGCAGCGCAGCTGCGATGCGACCGGCGGAGCCACCATAACGGGTCTCGTTTAGCTCGGCGCTCACGAGCCTGAACCGGGCTCCGCAACCGTTCGCGTTCCTGCGGGCATGTTGTGTACCTACGGCACACAAAAAATGAGGGGCGGCGGCTTTTTTCTACCCATGTGAAATCCCTACGGGATTCTTGCCCCCTTCCTGAACCGCCGAAAAAAAGGCGGACACCTTTAGTATCTGTGATATTGCGCCTAAACCCCAAATCCCCAAAAGTGTCATCTCGAACAGCCGGACCAAGCATTGTGCCAGTCAAAGGCTGAACAGTAGGGCAGTATGTCAGTGTGTCAGTGTGTCGCTAATAATTTGATTTATATGAATTTACCTCTGAACTTTGAAACCAGAAACCAGAAACCAGAAACCTCTGCCACTTTGCTTCTTTGCGTGAAATATAATCCGCACCTCGGAATTACCGGTTTTAGGCGTGGAAATGCGGCCCCTTTTTTCGTATATTTGAAGTCTTCAAAAAAATGCGCCCGTAGCTCAGCTGGATAGAGCGTCAGATTCCGGTTCTGAAGGCCAGGGGTTCGAATCCCTTCGGGCGTACAAAAAAATACAAAGCCCCGCTGAATCGCGAGATTCGGCAGGGCTTTGGTGTTTTGTGGGGGGATTAGTATGTGTTCTTGAGAAGGTTTTGGGGATTGATGCACCTTCGCAGCCAAAGATGGCAGTTCGCTGATTTACCGGAGATACCCGGTACGCTTGAGGGCTTCCCGCGCTGATTCTTCAAACGATTGGAAGGAAGGCAGCATTCGCAGATAGGAAAGCCGTGTAAGCTGACCAATGAGCTGATATAGCCGATCTAATTCCAACGACTTTCTTCTCCGACCCTTACTTTTCTGAAAAGCCTCAAGCGTTTGCTTTAGCTCATGTTTCGGATCAGAAATTTTTTCCGGAGAGCCGCTTAAGCTGCCGGAAGAAAAATTACAGGCGGGAATATCAGTGATGCGTTCCCATGCCACAGAGTCTGCAAGCATCCATGCTTCCGTCATTCTTACAGGAATGACCGGCACAATTTGCGGGGCAGCATCAGCTATTGATTCAGCGTCAAGATGTTCGAACAAAGGTCTGAACTTCGTGTCAAAAACGATTGAGGAATCAGGGCTGTCAGCATCTGCGTGAATGCACAGAATCCCTGTACCATTGCCTGCAGCTTCATTTGACGCTGCGAACATCTGAGCCACAAAACCCAGGCGTTTCGGAAGTGTTTTCAGAAGCCTGATTTCCTCAACCTGTATCTCTTTCCTGCATTCATAGGCAAGTTCATGAAACAGATTTTGAATTACAGGTTTCAGAAAGCGGTCATCGGTTGGCCCTTCCGTAACCAGGGAAATAAAAAGCTGCGCTGCCATTCTAAAAATCCGACAGTTCGGGTACCGGGCTCATGGTTTCAAGGTAACGCGTTAGCTCAGCAATGTTCCATTTTTTGGAAGCAGGGTCAATGGCGAGTTCAAACTGTCCCTGTAAACTCACCTGATGGATGGCCGTGCAGAACATACTCGTGCCGGACTTTCCGTTTGCCGGTTTGACGAGCTTTACCATGCGCGAGAGCCAGATGCTCACCCGCGGATCGCCGCTGATTTCGCTCAGCTTTTTCACAAGTAGCGGGGAGTGGGTATTTATGATAACCTGACGCAACCGGCTGCCGGGCTCCTCAAAATTCACGGACAGATCGAGCAGTAAATCCGTAATGTCGGCTATTCTCATCGGGTGAACGCCGTTTTCAGGCTCTTCAAAGCAGAGCAGGCCGGTATGTTCGTCATCATACTTCATCACCATAAGCGCAAGCAGACGAAGCGTACCTTCAGATAACACACGTGAGGAAAACTCGCGCCCGTCATGGGTTTGCAGTCTTATGATGAAGTGTCGCTGTGCTTCCTCGTGCTGAACATCAACGGCGGTAAACTCAGGAAGCAGCACATTGAGATCTACGGCGAGATCTTTGAGGATGTGCGGATCTGAATCTTTGATTCTGAAAAGAGCCGCTGCAAGGTTGGCACCGTTGTGGGTTAGGGTGTAGCTCATGCGCGGATCCTGTGGAGTGGGTTTTCGCAGCTGATCCGGATTGAGCTGCATAAAGCGCCAGCTCATCATTTCCTGCTTAACCGCAAAAACATGCGGAAAATCGACTGAATTGATACCGGCCAGTACAGTTTGGCCTAAATCTTTTGCCGGTGTTGCTTTCCCGCCCTGTTTCCCGTCCTGCCGGATTAATATGGTAGGTATGCCGTTGGTGAGGTCCGTATCTATGAAGGGCTTTGCGCTGCCGCCGCTCTGTGTGTTTTTCCAAAGACGGGTTTCCTCTTTTGGGATGAGCTCCTGTGCCCAGCTATCGTCCGTTACTTTGATGCGCGTAAGCCGCTCATGTGTAACCGTGAGCTCCTCAAAACCGTGCTGACCCGGCTTTCTGGCAATCCCAAGCTCATAGCGCAGCCTTGGGGATTTGATTTCAGCGGTCTGCCCCCAGTTGTCTTTTACCGTACGGCATACGAGAAGCTCAGCTTCGAAGCTCATTTCCGTGCCGTACTCCCCTTTTTGTGTGAGGGTAAATAACTCCGTGACGCTGCCCCGCCGCTCCGGAAAGGCCTCTTTTAAGTTCATGGAAGCCAGCCGGGAAAGCAGTTCAAGGGCATCAAATAAATTGCTTTTGCCGGATGCATTTTTTCCCGCAATCACGGTGAAGGGCGTAAACTGCATTTCAAAATCCTGGAAGGATTTGAATCCGCTGATTTTTATTCGGGTAAGCATGGTTGCGCAGATTTGAGGGAGGAGCTTGCTTTACAGGCAGTATAATAAAAAGCATGCAATTATAATGATAATCCTTAGCCCTCCTGCCTGCCAAATCCTTCACCATTTATTTTTTTAGGGGAAACTCCCTGCACATCACGGTCATTTGTACTTGTGAAAATTCCCAACCCTACGGTTAATTCCGTGGTTTTGGAATGTGGCGCCACTAAAAAAACATCCCGCCATCCCCCAAAATCCCCCCTAATTCCGCACCACGAACGAGCGGTTGATGTTGAAGCCGAAGCGGAGGCCGCCGTCGAGGATGTCGCCGTGCGTTGCGGCGAGCAGGTAGGCGTCGTTGAGGGCCTGTGTGTTGGTGAAGAACAGCTGGAAAACGTGCCCCCCGGTTTTGATGTCGATCCCGAAACCAAAGCCGTGACTGAACTGCCCGGGCGTATCGCGCCAGGCGGGCAGGTATTGCAGGGTGAGCGCGTGCCGCTGCGTGAAGCCGAAACGGCTGCCCAGCCCGAGTCCGGCGTACCAGCTGTCCCGCACATCATCTACCCGCATGTTGCCGGCTGTTTTGCTGAACTGCGCAAACATGGGCACGGCCAGCAGGCTCAGCCGGTCGCTGAAGGCCCGCGAAACCGGCATGGCGGCCGAAAACAGCAGGCGGTCGCTGAGGCCGAAGCTTTCAAAAAGCAAATCAGACGGCACGGTCATGATGCCGCCGCTCAGGCTCAGGGCCAGGGAAACCGGCATGTTCCGCGCCCCGCCTGTTTGCTGCTGAAGCAGCAGGTAGCGGCCGCCAAGCTCAAAAACCTTATCCATTGAAGAGCGGCCAAGCGAAAGCGAGAAGCGGTCCGTAAACCCGTACTCGATATTAAAGCGGATGTTCGCCCCGGAATCTATCCCCCAAAGATTGCCCGCGCCATTATCAATTTCGCCGAAGGTGTGCATGATGCTGTAGTACAGCTCGCCGGCGGCAAGCGGCTCGGTGGTGAGCAGGTTGATGTGCCTCGGGGTCGGGAACACCAGCTCAACCGGCCGCTGAAGCTGTGCCCGCTCGCGCTGAAGCTGCGAAAATGCGGTCTCGGCCCACAGCAGACCCGACAGGAGAAGGAGGATGAAAACGGAAGTCTTAGGCAGGCGCATCAGAAAAAGAGGTTGAAGTTCGGGTTCAGGTTCAGGGTGAATCAGCGTCGGTTTCCGGTTTCAGCAGTATGTTGATGGAAACCCGCTGCACCTCACTGAGTTCATAAAATACAATGCGGGGCCGGTCGATGTTGAAATCTTCCAGGCGTATTTCCCAGCTTGCCGTTACGCGGATGCCGTCTGCTTCCGGCGTGAGGAAGCCTTCAACGCGAATATCCCGAGGAATTTCCCGCATGGTGAAGCGCCCCTCAACCGTTACCGGCGTCTGCTCCTTGAGCACGGCCGGCACGGGCTCGGTGAAACGGCCCGTAAATTCCGCAAAAGGGTAGCGGTGCGTTTCCAGATAGTTGCGGCGCATGTCGCGGTCCCGCCGGCGGTTGCGGGTGTCGAGGGTTTCGAGATCGACGAAGAAATCCAGGGTTTGTGTGCCGAAGTCGATCAGGCCGTTGAGCTGCTCCGAGCTGCCCGTGAATTCCAGCAGGGGCGCGCGCGACACAAACTCCACATAGCCGGTATGCGCAAAAAAGCGGATGTTTTCATCCCCGGCGCTGTTTCTGCCGGATTCTTCACCGGCGGTGCTTCCGGTTCCCGGCCACATCAGCAAAAAAAGCAGCAGCAGGGCGGGAACCATGCTGCTGCCATAGGCGGCTGACTTTCTCATGAGCGGGTGATGACTACGATGTTCTCATCCTGCGCATCACGTTCGACGGCAAATTCCGTGAGGTTGCGGTTGGCCGGTCCGCTCACGCGCTGACCCGAGTTTTCGAAGATGGAGTTGTGGCAGGTGCACACAAAGCGGTTGTTGTTGTACTGCCAGGAATCGGCACAGCCTGCGTGCGGACAAACGGCAGAAAAGGCGCGGATCAGGCTGCCGTCCACGTTTACGACCAGGGTGCGGGCCTGTGTGATGTTGAGCCAGCCGCCAGCCAGCCGCAGGTTCTCAAGCTCGCTTGCCGAGAGGTTCAGGGTGATGGTGTTGCCCTGAATCACAATGGCGCCCGGAGGCGTGTCACCGCCGTTTCCGTTCCCGTTGCCATTGCCGTTGTCGTCGGCACCGGAATCGGTTACCCCGCAGCTGCTCAGGCTGATGCCGAGGAACGCGAGCAGGGCAGCCGAACCTGCCGTGCGCAGAAAAGTGCGGCGGTCGAAGCCGGGCGCATCGGCAATCGGCGCAGCCCCGATGCCGGTTTTGACGGGAGTACCCTCCGCGCGGCTGAGAGGTGCAGCGGTTAATTCAGAAAGGTGCTTTGGGTCAGCAGGTTTCATAGCAGAGAAATGTTTGATGAAGCGTTAAGAGTGAGGGAGCCGGAAAGCAAGTTAAATCAGGCATCTATCCGGAAAAGCTTGTGCTTAGAACAGCATGGGAGGGGGGAATGTTCCTTTAGATGGCCGCGAAAAAACGCCGACCATCCGGAAAACCCGTCACACCGCCCAGACCACAGCCATCACCCCCACCTCCATCCCCTCCTCTTCCGCGAACAGCCGCAGCCGCAGGGCGATATCCTCCTCGCTCAGCGGGGCCTCGCTGCTGAGGAAGCCCTGTGCCGCAAACCACGCTTCGAGCTCGTCGGTTTTGTTTTTGCGGAAGCCGGTGATTTTACCGGCATTTAGCGCCGCAATCAGCTTTTCCGGGTCGTTGGCGCAGTCGTCGCTTTCCAGCAGGGCTATGACCCGCTCCCGGAAGGTGTCGCTGACCGCGCCGGAGGCGTCGATTTCGGCCGCACTGACCGGCTTGTTCCGGCCAGTGCGCCAGAGCCTGATGCGGTAATCCAGCAGCCGGGCTTTTTGCTGAAGCCTGTCGGCCTCCGCGGCGGGCAGCAGCTTTTGGATGGCCGGATGCCCAAGCTGCGCGCGCAGCTGACCCCACACGCTGATGCCCAGCCGGAGCAGTTTTTCGAGCAGGTCCGCATCCTCAAGCAGCTCCGCGAGGTGCAGCTGATCCGCATGCTGCGTGAGCGGGTCTAAGCGGGGCAGCGCCAGCGCTTCGCGGTAGGCTTCGATGCTTCTGCCGGCCGCAGCCGGTACTTCGGGCAGGGCCAGCGGCGCGAACACAGCCTCCGAACCGATGGCCCGGGCCGGCTGTTCAGCTTCACCCGCAAGTTGGAAAAACCGCAGCTCCGTCGCCGGGTAATGCTCCGCAATCAGCTGCTGCCATTTGGCGACCTCATCGCCCTGCGCGGTGAAATAGAAAATCTGCCGTCCTTTCCGGCTGATTTCCGCCAGCGCCCCGATGATCGCCTGCGCCCGCAGGTCGTCGCTGTTGGCCAGCAACTCATCGCACCACAGCGGAAAACGCAGCCCGCTTTCCTGCGTTTCGATCCACGCCAGCCGCACCGACAGCAGCAGCTGAATGCGCGTACCACTCGAAAGCTCGTCAAGGCTGCGCATGGTGCCATCCTTTACATCCCAGGCCGAAAATCCGCCGTCGCTCACAAGCTCGTAGCGCCCCTGCGTGATGTCGCTGAAATATGCCCGCGCCTGCTCCAGCAGCACGGGCACATTGTCGCGCGTAACCCGCTCCTTCAGCCAGCGGTGCAGCCCCTCACCCGCCGCCGCCCGGCAGCTTTGCTCAAACCGCAGCCGCAGAGCTTCCTCCGCATCCGCCTTTTGGGCCAGCGCTTCCTCCATGCTGTGCGCCCGCCGGGCCTGCGCGATCAGGGTTTCGGTCTCGGTTTTTTGTGTCTGAAGTGCCGCCAGCTCCTCCTGAACGCCGGAGAGTTCCGAAATCCGGGTTTCGATTTCAGCGGCATCCGTCAGGAAAACCGCATCGCTCTGCGCCGCAAACAGCGGATGCTGCATCACGCGGTTTTTCTCGATCTGCGCGCGCTGCTCCCCATCGCGGACCTCCTCCCGCGCCCCGCGCCATTCCGCGAAGCGATCTTCCCACTTAAAAACCCGCGCCTGATCCGCGGCATCCAGCCCGAGCTCGGTCAGCAGCGCGCCGAGCCGCTCACGGTTCCCCGCCAGCTCCCGTTCCAGGGAGGCCATCTCCTTGCTCGCCGCATTGATTTTCTCCTGAAGCCCGCGCAAGTTTTCATCCTTCCGGCGCAGCTCCCTGATCCGCGACTGTGCCGCGGCAATATCCGCCGGCTGCGCTTGCTGACCCTCCTCGTAGGTCCGCATCAGCCGGTGCATTTCGGCGAGTGCTCCGCGCAGCGCCGTTTCGTTTAGGGTGATGCGCGCCTTGCCCTGCGCCCGCTTTTGGTCAGCGGCCTGCCATTCAAGCACGGACTTCACCAGCACAAAAACCGCCGCCGGCTTCTCATGCAGCTCCCCGAAATCAGGCAGCGCGCCCAGCGCCTCTTTGAGGCTTCTCAGCTGCGGATCAAGCCGCTGAAGCGCCTCACGTTTTTCCTGAAGCTGCCGCGCAAGATTGTTTTTTTCAAGGGTGATGTGTTCTTGCCTTACATGGGCTTCGAGCTGACTGATAAAGCTGCTCAGGTTTGTGAGCACATCCCCCGAAACCCACTCTCCCGTAAAAAAAAGTCCGGATTTCTGGAAGTCTGCCTCCCGGATGCGGAGGTTTTCGTGCTTCTCTTTTTCGCCCGACCTCAGCCCGGCAATCAGCAGCAGGGGCAGGAGGAGGAGCGCGAGCCAGCCCCAGTCCGTGAGGTGTGTGAGCGCGCCCGCGAGCAGCCCGGCGCCTGCCAGCAGCCACAGCCAGAGCGGCGGGATGCCGGCCGGACGCCGCTGTTCGGCCAGCCAGTCAGACAGCGCCCGGATGGCGGTGCGCAGCGGTTCGTCCTCAGGCAGCGGGGCCGGTTCGGCCTGCGATTCAAGGTCCCGGATGCGGGCTTCGAGCTGACGCATCTGCATCAGCAGTCCGCTCAGGCTTCGGGAAAATTCCTCCAGTTCCTCCGCGTCTTCCGCGCGGAAATCCCGAAGCTGTTCCTCCGCGATGCTGCTGTTAATCAGGCGCCGGTGCCTTTCACAGCTGACCTCCGCATCCGACAATTCCAGCCGTTGGGAATGAAGCTCGCGGGTGATTTCAGCAGCCTCTTCCATCCGCTCTTCAAGCTCGTCCAGATCGGTCCGGCTGATGCCCGTTTCCGGCAGACCCAGTGCTTCGAGCGCCTCGCGGTGGGCCTTCAGGGCGTGCGAGGCCTGTTCAAGCGCCTTGCGGCCTTCATCGATTTTTTTGTTCAGCCTGCGCAGCTCGGCCGGGTGACCCTCCCGCATGGTTTCGGGTATGGGCGGCAGTGTGTTAAGCCGGAGCCGGGCTTCCTCAGCGGCGGTTTCCGCCCCGCGCCAGGCCCCGAGCAGCTTCAGGAATTCCAGCTCTTGCAGCTGCGCCCCGGCCCTGCGGATGCCCCGGCTGAGGGCATCGAGGCGTCCCGATTTTTGCCGCAGCTCGCGGTCGCCCTGTGCGCGCTCCCGCACCGCACTTTCCGCAGCCTGAAGCTCGCGGTACTCCGTAATACCCAGGTTAGGCCTTGCATTCGGATAGCCGAGGCTACGCAGCGCGGCATCGGGATCGTAGCCGCCGATAATCTGACGCTGAATTTCGGCCGAGAGGTCGCGCTCCTCCGCCCGGATGAGGTCGTGCAGCGACAGCAGATAACGCTCCGCCGCGGAATCGGGCAGTCCGCTGCTGAAACTCTTGGGCTGACCGCCCTGCAAAAAGGTCGCGCTGTCGCCCGAAAGCGTGCTGCGCCATTCGGCCTGTGCCGCGCGGAACGCCCCGCTCAGCCGCCAGCGCCGGTCGGTGCGCCTAAACAGCATCCGCTGCATGCCCCCGGCCAGCGTGCTCTTGCCCGCCGCATTCGGCCCCGCGATGATGTTGATACCCGGGCTGAATTCGCCCTCGGGGAGCTTCAGCCCGCCCGGAAACCCCGGACTTTCGGAAATCCGGATCGTTTTGAGGTGTACGTTTTCAGCCATGCTGCGCCTCCTTCTGCCGGAGGAGGGCGGTGAGCAGCCGCATCATTTCCTCCTCGATCAGGGTGATGGTTTCGGGGGATGTGCTTCCGGGCAGTCCGCCGGCAATCGGGGCGAAAACCGGCAGCCGACCGACCGCTGAAATCTCTTCGGTCATGCGCCGGATGAATGCAACCGACTCCGGACTTTCGGGCTTCTCCCGAAGCGTGAGCAGCTGCGCGGCGAGAACGCCCGCCGGACCTGTCTCCGCGGCAAGGGTTTCCAGCGGAGGCAGCCCGGGCCGGGCTTCTGAGACCAGGCGGCGGAGCGTAACCAGCAGTCCGCCGCTCCGGAATTCTTCCTGAGCCATGGCCCCGATCAGCCGCTGCAGGCCTTCCGGATCGGGGTGCGTGCCCGTAAACCGCATATCGGCAACGAGCCGGCTGACCTCCCCCAGATCAGCCTCGTTCTGACGGCAAAAGTCCGCGACCGACTGCTGCACGGCCGCACGTAAATCCGTCTCGGTAGAAATGCCCCCGGCCGGCACCGGAAGCGACTCGTAGCGCACCGCCGAAAGCGGGATGAACCCGTGCGTGAGGCGGCCGCCTTCGAGGGTGAGGCGCATGGCCCCGTGCGGCCCGGTCTCCTTGGGACTCAGCGCCTGAAGCGAGCCCGGGTAAGCGATAAAAGGGCCGGATGACTGCAGCACCGCCGGCTTATGGATGTGTCCCGTAACCCAGGCCGTAACGCCCGCCTGCTGCATACGCGCAGGCGAAAGCGGCGCGTAGCTGCTCTCCCGCACCGCATAATCGCCGTGCACCAGGCCAATCACCGGAATATCGTTCCGGAGGAGGTCAGCGGGCAGCGACAGCAGGGGATCATCATATACAAGCCGGGCCGGAAACGACCATCCCACAAACTGTATTTCGGTGCCCGAAAGGCTAAGGGTGATGCCGCTCCATTGGCCGCCTTCGCCCAAAAAATGCACATTCGGCAGGTTCAGCTGACGCAGCAGGGCCGGCAGCACCTCAAAATCGTGGTTGCCGGCAGTAACGACAACCGGAATATCGTGGTCGCGAAGCAGCGAGAGTCCGGCGGCAAGCGCCTCAAAGGCCTCGAAAAAACCGGAGGCCTCATCGACCACATCGCCGGC
>NZ_JAIUMX010000122.1:0-9903 GCF_022565315.1 Cyclonatronum sp.
CCGATCCTGACGGTGAACCTTGCCGCGGATTATCCGCTTTCACGCCTAACGGAAGTGGCGAAGCGCATGACCGATATGCTCGAAACCGTGCCCGGCGTGCGGGAGGTTGACCGCATCGGTGAGGTGGAGCGTGAGGTGCAGATTAATGTGGATATCAATGCCCTCAACAGTTACGGCATCCCGCTGCAGGCGCTGGTTGGCGCCATTCAGGGCCAAAACCTGACCATACCCGGTGGTACGATTGATGTGGACCGTATGAGCTATCTCATCCGAATCAGCGGGGAGTTTCAGAGTCCGGAAGAAATTAAAGATCTGGTGATTATCGGCGGAGGAGGCGGCGGAGACGGGCCCGTTCCCGAAGGGCTGGTGTATATGCGGGATGTGGCCGAGGTGGTTTTTGGCTTCAAAGACCGTGAAAGCTTTGCGCGCCTGCGCTCCTACAAAGTGGATGACAACGGCAGGCTGATCGACGTACCCGCCGAAGACATCCGCGATCTCGAGGTGATTTCCCTCAATATCAAAAAACGTCCTTCTGCCAACATTCTGGAAACCGTTGAGGCCGTACTGGCTGCGGTGGAGCAGTTCCCGGTCCCGGGCGGCACGCAGGTTGTAATTACCGGCGACCAAAGCGAGGACGTGCGTAACCTCATCAGCGATCTCGAAAACAGCATCATCAGCGGGATGCTGTTTGTGGTGCTGGTACTCGTCTTTTTCCTGGGCATCCGGAATGCGCTGCTGGTGGGTACCGCCGTGCCGCTTTCAATCCTGGTGGGTTTCATCGTACTGCTGGCGCTGGGCTACACGGCCAACTTCGTGATTCTGTTCAGCCTCATCATTGCCCTGGGTCTGCTGGTGGATAACTCCATCGTGGTGGTGGAGAACATCTACCGCTACCGCGAGATGGGCTACGAGCGCTTCGAAGCCGCCAAAAAAGGCGCGGATGAAGTCGGCTACGCGCTGATTGCCGCGACCTCAACCCTGCTGGCTGCCTTTATCCCCATGACCTTCTGGCCGGGCATTATCGGGCAGTTTATGGGCTACCTGCCGCTCACGCTCATTATCGTGCTGTTGTGCTCACTGTTTGTGGCACTGGTGATTTACCCCGTGCTTACGGCCTATCTCGTGAAACTCGACGGAGAGAAATCCCGCCCGATGTCGAAAGGCTTCAAAATGGTGATGTACGCCCTGGCCGTCTTTTTTGTGGTGGCCGTTGGTATGGCAAACCCGATTACCCTGCTGGTTTCGGTGATTGCGGCCGTTCTGTTTGTGGTTAGCTACCGCTTCGTAATCAGGCCGCTTTCGGCGGTCTTCATGGAGCGAACCCTGCCGGCCATTCTGGACTGGTACCGTAACTTCCTGAACTGGATGCTGCGCCGGAACTACAAAATCCGCCTGGCGATGCTCCGCAACACCTTTTCGCTGGGCGCGCTCAGCCTCGGTGCCCTGCTGGCCATTCTTGGTGCTGTGGTGAATATCTTCTCGCCGGCCGGACAGTTTCTGGTGATGGCCGGAGGAATTCTCGCCGCAATCGGCGCCCTTGGCATCATGATTCACTTTGTGGAAATCATGCTCAGAGGCAACATTTACTCCGTTTACTCAGGCCTGATATTGGGCGGTTTTATCGCAGTTGTGCTGGCGGTGGTTTCTATTGGGCAGCCGGTTGGCGCTACGGTCTGGATTACCCTGATGGGGCTTCCGGTGCTGCTCGTTGTGCTGGGAGTCATCGGGAAAGTGTTCGGTGCCAAAACCAACAAGCCGCTGCTGGTAACCGATAACCGCTCGCTGCTGCTGAACTCCGTCATGGGGCTTATGATCAGCATCTTCCTGCTGTTTGCCGTAATTCCAACCGGCGTCGAGTTCTTCCCCGAAACCGATCCCAACCGGATTATCATCGAGCTGGAAGGGCCCATCGGCATGAATGTGCACGCGAGCAATGAAACGGCCTTCGAAGTACAGCAGCGCCTGTATCAGCTGATTGATGACGACCCGAAGGTGAAGGCCAACATCGAAAATATTCAGATCAACGTGGGCGTAGCCGGCGATCCGTTCTTTGGCGGCGGCAATCAGAGTCCGGAACTTTCCCGACTCACGGTTAACCTGGTTGATTACGGCGACCGCGCTGAGCCTTCCGCGATCACCCTGAGCAAAATCCGGAGTGTTGTTACCGATCTGCCCGACATCATTGTGAGCATTGCGGGAGAAGAGGTCGGTCCGCCGACCGGCGCGCCGGTCAACATTGAGGTTTCCGGCGAAGATTTTGATGAGGTGGTGCGCATTACCCGCGAAATCACCCAAAAGCTGATTGAGGCTTCGACTACCCGGCAGATTCCCGGCCTGGTCGATATCCGCAACAACATCAGCGGCGGCATTCCCGAGTACCGCATCCTTGTGGATTATGAGCGGGCCAACCGCTTTGGTCTGAACCTGGCCGATATCGCACAGACCGTGCGCATCGCCAACAACGGCCTCGAAGCCAGCAAATGGCGCGACGGCGAAGACGAGTACGACATCGTAGTGCGCCTGCGCGAAGAAGACCGCCAAAACCTCGAAAGCCTCGCGGGCCTCAATATCGGGTCGCCTAACGGACTCATCCCGCTGGTTTCGGTAGCATCTTTTGAGGAAGGCATCGGCCTCGGATCCATCACCCGTCTGAACCTGAACCGTACGGCAACCATCGAAGGTCAGGCCGAAAGCGGCTTCTCCGGTCCGGCCGTGCTGGGTGAAGTGCAGGCGCTGCTCGCCTCTTACGTCGCAGACCTGCCCGTAGGCTACACCGTGCGCTACACGGGCGAAAGCGAAGATCAGGAGGAAGCCTTCGGGTTCCTTACCGCTGCCCTGCTGATCGGCTTCGCGCTCATCTTCCTGGTGATGCTCGCCAAATTCAACAACGTGAAATCGCCCCTCATCATCATGACGGCCGTCGGGCTCAGCCTTATCGGCGTACTGCTGGGGCTGATCCTTACGCGGACGCCTTTCGGACTCATGACCTTCATCGGGATTATTTCGCTGGCGGGCATTGTGTGCGTGAACAACGTGGTACTGCTCGATTATGTGAAGCAGCTCACCGAGGGCGGCATGAGCAAGCGCGAAGCCATCGTAGAAGCCGGCACCATCCGTTTCCGTCCGGTAATGCTCACCGCGCTGACGACCATCCTGGGTCTGGTACCGCTTACCTTCGGTATCAACATCGACTTCGTTGGCCTGTTCACCACCATGGATCCGAACCTGCAGTTCGGCTCTGAGAGCACGGCCTTCTGGGGACCGATGGGCATCGCCATCATCAGCGGCCTTACCTTCGCGACCTTCCTCACCCTGGTTGTGGTGCCGGTGCTGTACTCGGCCTTCGACTCAGTCGCTGACCGCCTGAGCAGTAAACTTTACGAGGCCGAAACCCCGTAACGAAATCCGGCGTCAGGCCGCCGCGATAAGCATTTTCCTACATATCCCACTATCAAAGTTGAAGGGGCATCCGGTGAATCGGATGCCCTTTTTTTATGCAAATGAAGCCGGATTTCAGCATATTTCAGGAGCTTATTTATCCTCAGTAACATCCAAAAAAATACGTCATGAATAAAATTGAGCACATCGGCATAGCCGTAAGCAACCTCGAAGAAGCCATCAAAACCTGGGAAACCCTGCTCAGCACGCCCTGCTACAAAAAAGAAACCGTCGCCTCTGAAAAAGTGGACACCGCGTTTTTCAAAACCGGCGAATCCAAAATTGAGCTGCTCGGGGCAACTTCGGAGGAATCCGTGATTCACAGCTTTATCGAAAAGCGAGGGCAGGGCCTGCACCACGTGGCCTTTGAGGTAGATGACATCCGCGCCGAAATGCAGCGCCTGCGCGATGCCGGTTTTCGTCTGCTGCAGGAAGAGCCCAAGCGCGGCGCCGATAACAAGCTCGTAGCCTTCCTGCATCCCAAAAACAGCAACGGCGTGCTCGTTGAGCTTTGTCAGTCTGTAAGCGAATAAACGCCCTTCATCCGTCCCGCCCTCAAATAAACCGAACCTAAAAAAAATTGTTTTGACTTCATCCCGCCGCAGCAATCCGACTCCGAACCCGTCTTCCTTCATCCTTCAAAAAATGTGGCTGCTGTTTGGCCTGGCTGTTTTTATCGGGGGGATGGCTCCTCAGCCAACGGCCGCGCAAACAGAAAGGCCGCCGGTTCCGGAAGCACTCGCGGCATGGATCGAAGCCGGAATGGCCGCCTGGGACATCCCCGGTATGTCGGTTTCCATTGTGCGGGATGATGAGGTTGTTTTCGCGCAGGGCTTCGGCATCCGAAAGCTGGGCGAAACCGAAGCGGTGGATGAGCACACCATTTTCGGCGTAGCTTCCACGACCAAAGCCTTCACGGCGGCGGCGCTCGGGCTGCTGGTTGATGAAGGCCGCCTCGGCTGGGACGACCCCGTGACCCGCCACCTGCCGGGCTTTGAGCTGTACGATCCGTACGTAACCCGTGCTATCACCATCCGCGACCTGCTCACGCACCGCAGCGGACTCGGGCGCATGACCGGCAACCGGCTTCAGTACATGCCCTTCCGCGATCAGAGCGAGCTGCTTTACCGCATGCGCTACATGCAGCCGGAGCGTCCGTTTCGCGAGGGCTACGTGTACAGCAACATGATGTACATGGTAGCGGGAGAGGTGATCAGCGCGGTGACCGGCACGGGCTGGGATGAGTTTGTGCGGCAGCGGTTCTTTGAGCCGCTGGGCATGGATCGCAGCAGCACAAGCATCACCCAAATCGGGGATTGGGAAAATGCCGCCTGGCCGCATCAGCTGATTGAGGGGGATCTGCGCACCATCCCGAGGCGGAATTTCGATAATGTGGGGGCCTCGGCATCGGTGAACACAAGCGCGGCCGACATGGCGCAGTGGATGCGCCTGCACCTGGGCGAAGCCGGCGTTTTCGAAGGGCAGCGGCTCATCAGCCCGGAAACGGCCCGGGAGCTGTACCGGATTGTGACGCCCATCCCCGGCGGCAACCGCGAAGCTCCGATTACCGCCTACGCCCTCGGCTGGACCGTGAGCTCCTGGAACGGGCGCACCATCTACCGGCACGGCGGCGCAACCGACGGCATGAACACCACACTGATTCTCATCCCGGAAGAAAATACGGGCATCTTCATCACCACAAACACCTTCAACACCTTCATGAATGCGCTGGGCCGCAAGCTCAAGGACTACTACACCGGCGCGGAATTCCGTGACTGGCACGAGGTGTACCTGCGAAACTATGAGCAGCAGTTTGAGCGGGTGATGGCCCTTCGGCAGGAAATCCACGATGCGCGCATCCCCGGTACGCAGCCCTCGCGGGAGCTGAGCGCCTACACCGGCCTCTTTCACGACCCGCTCTACGACGATGTGCGCGTGGTGCAGGGGGAGGCGGGCCTGGAGCTGCACTTCTGGGGCGATCCCACCCAAATAGCCGATCTCGAACACTGGCATCACGACACCTTCCGGGCTGTATGGCGGAATCCGGCGCAGCGCGAAAAATTTGTCTGGTTCCAGACCGACCGCGACGGCGTGCCCGCCGAACTCCACGTACAGTTCAGCCTGCGACCCATGCTGCTTCAGGCCGGCGCCTACCCCACCAACTACTACCGCATCGTGGAATACCGGCGCGTGGAGTAGGCTTTTTGGAGGCACGCGGATATGGGCGGAAAATGGTTTGGTGTCGGAATTATCCAGCACTAAAAAATTAACACTTTCTGTTAGTTAAAATTGTTTGTAGTTTCTGTGGACATCACCTTTTCAGATAAAAAGCTGGGTAAGATTGCCAATAATGACCGGCTTATGGTTAAAGCGCTTGGGCAGAAAAGGGCAACAATTTTCAGAAGAAGGCTCGCGCAGCTGCAAAGTTCTGAAACGCTTGAAGACCTCAGGCATCAGCCGGGTAGATTTCATGAGTTGAGCGGCAACTTTAATGATTCTGGGCCTGTGATCTTGACCAGCCCTACCGCCTGATTTTCACTCCGCACGAAAATCCGATTCCTCAAAATCAACATGGTCAGTACCTCTGGATTGAGATAAAAGGGGTCGAAATTACTGAAATAAAAGATTACCACTAAGCAGCACCCGATATGGTTCGCATCAACACATACACCCCTGAATCGTCCCCGCATCCCGGAGAAATTCTTGCTGAAAAGCTGGAAGAGACGGGAATGGGCATGAAAGAATTTGCCCTGCGTACCGGCAAGCCCGAACAAACGATTAACAAAATACTTAAAGGCCGCAGCTCGATTACGCCTGATATGGCGGTACAGTTTGAGTCCGTTACCGGAATACCGGCACACTTTTGGATGAACAGCCAAAAAGCCTACGATGAGTATCTCGCCAGAGAAAAGTATCAGGCTGTACTTGATGAGGCTGCGGATTGGGCCAGGCACTTCCCGACTTCAGCTATGGCCAAAATGGGATGGATTGAACCTGCGGGAAATATCCGCGAAAAAGCAGCCAAATTGTTCCGCTTTTTCGCAATTTCAGATCACCATGCCTGGCGAAACTATTTCATAAACGGGGAGCTGAAGGTTGCTTTCCGGATTTCACTTGCGGGTACCCGCGATCCGTACGCCATCTCTGCATGGCTGCGAAAGGGTGAGCTGCTTGCCGCTGCAACCGAAGCTAATCCCTATTCTGAGACTAAGTTCCGGCAGGCGCTGCCCGTTTTAAAAAACCTGATGGCGGAGCAGCCGGAAGACTTTTTTCCGCGCCTGCAGGCTGTCTGCCGTGATGCAGGAGTGAAGGTGATTTTTACTCCCTGTTTGCCAAAAGCCCCGGTTAACGGCGCAACCCGCTGGATTGGCGACCATCCCGTAATTCAGCTGTCGGGCCGGTACAAACGCAGTGATATTTTTTGGTTTACCTTCTTCCATGAAGCGGGCCACATTCTGCTGCACGGGAAAAAAGATATTTTTTTAGAGGATGTAGAATACGACGAAAAAGACAGCAAAAAAGAAAGTGAGGCGGATGCTTTTGCTGTCGAATGGACTCTCAGCAAAGCGCAGGAAGCCGAAGTAATTGCATCTGGAGATTTCCGAAGCCAGCGTTTCAGGGAATAGGCAGCGCGTTTTGGTACCCATCCCGGCGTGATTGCCGGAAGGCTTCAGCACCTGAGCGTGATCTCTCACGGCAGCTTCAATGATTTAATAGTAAAGCTGGATCCCGGTGTATTCAGGTGATGCCCATAAACCCGCTCCACCCCATCCCATCAAAACCGGCTGCTTCATTTTTTTGAAACCAAACTCACTTCATGACCTTTCTCGCTTTTTTTAAAGCCAACTACCGGCTTTTGCTGTTTGGGGTGCTGCTTACGTTTTTTGCCGGTTTCGGGCAGACCTTCATGTTTTCGCTTTTTCTCCCGGCCTGGCAGTCGGAGTTCGGGCTTACGAGCGGCACTTTTGGGACCTTCTACTCTCTGGTTACGCTCACTTCGGCCCTGCTGCTGCCTTATGTGGGCGGCCTGCTGGATCGGGTGCCGCTCAAAAAATACACTTTTGTGGTGCTCGCGGTGATGGCCGCCTCGGCCGTGCTGCTCTCCTTTGCGCATTCCCTCGTCTTCCTCTTTGTAGCGATTCTCGGGGTGCGACATGCGGGTCAGGGGCTGATGGGGCACATTTCCCAAACCACCATGGCGCGCTGTTTTGATGCCGCCCGGGGCAAGGCGCTGAGCATTTCATCGCTCGGTTTTCCGCTGGGGGAGGCCGTACTGCCGGTGAGCGTTGCCCTCCTGATCGGTGCGATAGGCTGGCGCAGCAGCTGGCTGCTGATTGCCGGTTTCGTGCTGCTGCTCTCGGCCCTGCTCATTCCCGTGCTGCTGAGGGATGAACCTTCCGCTACCCCGCAACCCTCAGCCGCTGGATCAGCCGATGCTGCCGCTGACACGGGGCCGGAGTCCCGCCAGGAAACCCATCCCCCGAAAGAAAACCCCGCGCCTGTACCCGACGCCCCGCGATCCTGGACCCGCGCTGAGATGCTGCGCGACGCCCGTTTTTATTTCGTAAATCCCGCCGGGCTCGCTTCCCCTATTCTGCTCACCGGCTTCTTTCTGTATCAGCTGCCGCTGGCCGAATCGAAGGGCTGGAGCATGGAATGGATGGCGACCTGCTTTATCGGCTTTGCCGCCGCGAAAACGGCGCTTTCACTGGGCGTGGGTCCGGTAATCGACCGCTTCAGCGCCCGCAGCGTGTACCCGTTTATGCTCATTCCGATGCTGCTGGGCTTTGTGGTGCTGTTGTGGGGGAGCCATCCTGTAACGGCCCTCATTTACATGATGCTGCTCGGGGCTACGGAGGGCATCAGCGGGAACACCAAAACGGCCATGTTTGCTGAGATTTACGGGGTCAAGCATCTCGGCGCCATCCGGGCAACGCTGGTAACGCTCATGGTTTTTTCGACGGCTTCCGCGCCGGTGCTGTTCGGAAACCTGCTCGATGCCGGGCTTGCGTTTTCGGGCCTCATTTGGGGTGCCGTCGTTTTTCTGCTGCTTTCTATGGTGCTGGCACTGCGTATCACGCCCTGGGGCGAGCGGGTTTGGGGAAGCTAAGCTGAAGCTGGGCGGTTGCTGGTTTAATCCTGCGCAGAGCTTTTCGCAGCCTTACCTCAGCAGGGTGTTGCTAACCTGCTCTGCATACTGATCTTGATTCTCAATTTTCCTCACCATCTGCCAAAGGATGAGGAGCATTAAAAAGTAGAGGGCCGCAAATACAGCGAAGAGTCCGCTGATCAGCAGGTAGGCAAGCCCGAAAAACACGCTTGTTTCGATAAAGCTCACCAGGCCCGAGGTATTGTTCATGGTGCGGCTGAAGGAAATAACGCTGGAGCCGTCCCGCACTTTTTTGGGAAAACGCAGGCTGGCCCAGTAGCCGGTAAGCAGCGCGGGCGGGCAGAGCAGCACAAAAAGGACAAGCTGCTTCCATTCAAACATCCCGATAAAAAACAGAACGGGAAAGGCAAGTACCGCATACCAGAGCAGTACCCGCCAAAGAGAGCCGGTGTAAAACAGCCAGCGCGTTTTGCGGGCCTGCGGACTCAGGCTCTGACTCATCCAGAGTTCCGGGAAAAAGCCCCAAAAGTTGTTGTGCAGGTAGCTGAACGGCAGCAGCGGTATGGCCAGCAGATAGGCGATGTAAGCAGGCATGTAGCCCTGAATCAGATAGAGGTAGGCGCCGCCGAGTACCAGAATAACGGGGATGACGAGATAGAGCTGCCGGGAGGTGTCGCGCCGGTTGTAGAGTTTGGCGGCATAGCCCGCAACGCTGCTTTTTTCTGCGGTGAGTGTCGCGAGCGCTCCGCTTTCGTTGGTGACGCGGATGTGCCTGATTTCCGCATAGCGCTGTGTGAGAAACATGAAAAAGGCCGCCGCCGAAACCGCTGAGGTAAACATCAGGACGGTGCCGGTCCAGGGCATCATGTCGTAGAAAACGGGCCTGAACCAAAAGTAGAGACCTGCAAAACTCAGCGATGAAAAGGCCGCCAGTGCTGCCGTAAGGGCAGCTTCGGCGCTGATTAGGCCGCCGCTGCCGGTCTGCCGGGAAGCCCGCCAGAGCTGCACGCTGTGTTTGATGCCGAAATCCAGCGCTGATGCTGCGACGATGAGGAAGATCCCGTCGAGGAAAAGCCACGGACCCAGGCTGTAGCTGAGCAGGCTGAGCACCGCGAGAAAAAAGATGCCGTACACTGTGCCGGGCCTTGTGGTGTTATAGAGCAGGTTGAGCCCGCCTGCCGCCCGTTCCGAGACCGGCGCATAGGCCGGGATGATGCGAACCGGAAATCGGATAATCGGGAAGACCCCGCTGAAGAAAATGATGAAGGCCATGCTCATCAGCACAGCGCTTTCAATTACGATGCGCTGATGTGTTTCGAGCGTGAGCAGTGCCCAAGCCCCGAAGCTGCCGTAGA
>NZ_JAIUMX010000123.1:0-9877 GCF_022565315.1 Cyclonatronum sp.
CAAGTCGTGCAAAGACTGCTCCGGCGGGAGTGCAAGTCTTGTAGCAAGGATTGAATGCCCTCCCTTATCCAACACACCAGATTTCCCCGGCGCCACGGATGTTTCCCGTTAGGGAAGCTATGAGGGTATAATGCGATATACCATGCCGAGCGGCCGGCAAGCACCTGTTCGTGAAGCTCAAAACAGTGCGAAGCCGGTTTCGGGGTAGTCCTCACCCCAAGCCATCTCCTGAAAAAAAAATTTTAAGCCTGAATGCATAATGTAATGTGCCAGGAGAGGGGTTTTGTAATTCCGCTTTGGAAGCTGAAAATCAGCCATGAAAATAGCAATGCACCCTCCGCTCCGGCAGGAGTGTGCATATTGCATACCTACGGCATGCTTCATTTGCTGGCGTGAGCGGTTTTCTACCCATATGATATCCCTGACGGGATATTTTTTTTTGCAGCACCGTTTTAGGCCAAACGCGTAATATCCCGGCGGGATGTTCTTTGCATGTGTCGGTTGCAGTCGTTTGCAAAGAACCTGATAATTCCGGGACAGAATATTTCAGGCCAAAATGTTGCTTTGTTCACGTTTCCCCCTATAATTTTTGAACAGCTTTGCGCCCGAACGCAACACACCAGATTTACCCGGCACTACGGATATTTCCCGTTAGGGAAACCATAAGGGTAGAATTTAGCTCCTGCCGGAGCCGGGGGGAATGAATCAGCTATTGTGCCCGGGAATCATTTCTTGTTTCCCCATGCCACGATACATGAACCGTTCACTCCGGGGAAGGCATGTGTGCAGAAACCCCGGTTGTTTCACCATCACCCGTATCCTCCTGTTTTCCAGGCATGCAGGGCTGCGCCAACTATGCCTGCATTATTCAGGAATCTCGCTGGTTTCAGCGGGGTGTTTATATCGATGTGCTGAAATGTTTTCTCAGCCTTATTGCTCAGGCTTCCGCTGATTACAAATAAATCGGGATGGAAAATCTGCTCGTATTTTTGCAATACGTGTTCCAGTCGTTTGGCCCATTTTTTTCTTTTCAGGCCCTCATCATGTTTGGTTTTGACCGATGCCAGCTCAGCAGCGCTTGTATCTCCTTCAACCGGGATCAGCCCGAGCTCAGTATTGGGCACGAGATGCCCGTTCACAAATAATGACGAGCCAATACCGGTGCCGACCGTAAGCAAAATAACGACACCTTTTATATTACGGGCTACGCCAAACTGAACCTCTGCGAGCCCGGCAGCATCCGCGTCGTTGATCACACTCACCGGGCAGTCGGTTAGTTCTTCGAACAGCGCAGCTGCGTTAACGTCAGTCCATGATGGATCAAAATGCAGGGTTCGCAGCACTATGCCGTTTCGAACCGGCTCAGGCATACAAAAGCCGATGGGGCCGGTCCAGTTAAAATGGGAAACAACCTGATGTACCCGCGACAGCAGTTTATGCGGAGCTGTTACCTCAGGGCTTGCAAGGCGGAAACGCTCCCCAATCAGCGCTCCCGTTTTGCAATCGGTAATACAGCCTTTTATGCCTGAGCCCCCAATGTCGATTCCAAGTATTTCCATATGAGATCCGGGCTTTCAGTGTTTACGATCCGGTGTGAAGGTTACCTGCCAGTACAAGATGCTCAGGAGACAGTTTCTTCGCCGATACGGGTACAGGTTTTGGAGCCGGTGCGGCCGCAGCAGTTTTTGAATTTTTTGTTCGGATCAAGCGGGCAGGGTTCATTCCGGCCGAACTTCTTTCCGATCACCACAGGTTTCTGAGGGGTATCTTCCGAGCGGTTGGTGCTTGTTGCCGGCGCGCTGCCTGAACTGCTGCTTGTGTAGTTACCTGCGCCATAAGAGCTAACGCTGCTGTGCTGTTCACGCATGCGGGCCCGGTCGTAACGGCTTTGGGTTGGGGCAGCACCCATTCTAACCGATTGCTGCTGATCAGGTGTAACCTGAGGCACAGCTTTCCAGATTAACGAAAGCGTTTCGGCGTTCAGGTCTTCCATGAGCTTCATGAAGGCTTCGTAGGCTTCCCGCTTGAATTCACGCAAGGGGTCGCGCTGACCAAACGAGCGCAGGCCAACAGCTTCTTTGAGCTGATCGAGTTCACGAAGGTGTTCCATCCATTTCACATCAACGATGGAAAGTACTGAAGCCCGCTGCAGGGCCAGAATAAGCTCCCGGCCTTTGCTCTCCAGGGTGCGCTCAACATTGAGCACTACGCGGAGCAGGCGGGTGCCGTCGGTAAATGCCATGGTGACATCCGCGGCCAGGTTGGTTACGTTTTTGTCGTTTACAATACGCTGAAGCGTTTCGTATATGCGTTCGCACAGCATGTCATTTTTGGTACGGAAATGCTTCACGGCTACATCAAAGAGGAAGTCAGCTACGCCGTCAACCCCGTAGGAGGCCCATTTTTCACGGTCAATTTCCACGTTTACGCCCAGGCTGCGAAGCATGCGCTCCTGAATATTCTCATATTCGCCGTTCGGGTAGTGCTCTTCAGCTACTTTGTACACGTGGTCTTCGAGCATATCGAGGATGTCGCTCGTGAGCTTATCACCCAGCAGTGCGTTGCGGCGGCGGGAGTAAACCACCTTGCGCTGATTATTGAGCACGTCATCAAATTCCAGCTGACGCTTCCGCATGCTGAAGTTGTTCTGCTCAACTTTGCTCTGTGCGCGCTCAAGCTGCTTGGTGAGGAAGCGGTTCTGAATCACTTCGCCTTCCTCGTGCTTGAATTTCTCCAGCGTATTAGCGATACGGTCGGAGCCGAACAGCTTCATCAGATCATCTTCAAGCGACACGTAAAATTGTGAGACCCCGGGGTCGCCCTGCCGCCCCGCACGACCGCGGAGCTGAAGGTCAATCCGGCGCGACTCATGCCGCTCAGAACCGATGATGGCGAGTCCGCCGAGGTTGAGAATTTCTTCTGAAAGTTTAATGTCTGTACCACGGCCGGCCATGTTTGTGGCAATGGTTACCGCGCCCTTCTGCCCGGCAAGGGCAACAATTTCACTTTCCCGGGCGTGCTGTTTGGCGTTTAGCACCTCATGCGTTATGCCGGAGCGTTTCAGCATGCGGCTCAGGGTTTCGGACACATCCACACTCGTAGTACCAACGAGGGTTGGCTGCCCCTTCTGCTGATTCTCACGCACTTTGTTAATGATAGCGTTGTATTTCTCGCGCTTGGTATAGTACAGAAGGTCGTCGAGGTCTTTCCGCTGAATCGGGCGGTTGGTCGGGATTTCGACCACGTCGAGATCATAAATTTCATGGAATTCGGTGTCTTCCGTTGCGGCCGTTCCGGTCATACCGGAAAGCTTGTGATACATCCGGAAGTAGTTCTGCAGGGTGATGGTCGCGTAGGTTTGGGTTGCGGCCTCAACCTTCACATTTTCCTTGGCTTCGATGGCCTGATGCAGCCCGTCAGAGTAACGGCGCCCGGCAAGAACCCGGCCGGTGTGCACGTCCACAATCTGCACTTTATCGTCCTGAATGATGTATTCCACGTCTTTCTCAAACAGGGTGTAGGCGCGCAGCAGCTGATTTACAGTGTGAATGCGTTCGCTGCGCTCGGAGAACTTGAGATAGAGTTTCTGCTTCTCCTCGGCCATTGTTGCGCGCATATCTTCCACGCGGCGGGCAATTTCGCGCTCCCGGGCTTCGCCGTCGAGGCCCGAATCGGCACGGACTTCTTTCTCCACTTCAGCTTTCTGCTTCTCAAACTCTTCCTGCAGGCGGGAAGTCTCGGTTCCGATATCCGGAATCACGAAAAAGTCTGAATCCTCACCTGATTTGGTGATGAATTCCCGGCCCATATCGGTCATTTCAAGCGAGTTCTGCTTAAGGTTTACGGCGTAATACATGGCTTCATCCACAAAGGGCATGTTTTTCGCCTGTTCCTGCAGGTAGAGGTATTCGGTCTGCTGAATAAGTTTCTGAATGTGCGGTTCCTGCTGTAGTTTTTGCAGCCTTCCGTTTCTCGGGAAACCGCGGGTTGCCCGGAAAAGATGCAGGCCGGCTTTCTCTTCATCACCCTCTTTCAGGGCTTGCTCGGCCTCACCTACAAATTTGCTGATAAGCTTTTTCTGTGCTTCAACCAATGCGGCAATACGGGGCTTAAATTCCTTGTATTTGGCGCCGGCGTCATCCTGCGGAACAGGACCGGAGATGATGAGCGGGGTACGGGCTTCATCAATGAGGACGGAATCGACCTCATCCACAATAGTGAAGTGATGGCCGCGCTGCACGAGTTCGTCGGCCCGGTGCGACATATTGTCACGTAGGTAGTCGAAGCCGAACTCGTTGTTGGTACCGTAGGTAACGTCGGCCTGATAGGCTTTGCGTCGCTCGGGTGTGTTGGGCTGATAACGGTCGATGCAGTCAACGTTCATGCCGTGAAACTCAAAAATGGGAGCATTCCACTCGGCATCCCGCTGTGCGAGGTAGGTGTTTACGGTAACAACGTGTACCCCGCGGCCAACGAGTGCATTCAGGTAGGTTGGAAAAACGGAAACCAGGGTTTTACCTTCACCGGTTTTCATCTCCGCAATTTTGCCCTGATGCAGCACCATGCCGCCAATCAGCTGAACGTCGTAGGGTACCATTTTCCATTCGGTCATGGTGCCGGCCACCATCCAGCTTTTGCCTACAAAGCGCCGGCAGGTTTCCTTGAGAACGGCGTATGCTTGCGGGAGGAGGTCATCTAAAACACCTTCAATAATTTCGAGCCATTCCGCATCGAGTTTTTCAAGCTCTTCAGAAAGGGTGCGGCGCTCTTCAATAGTGATGCTCTCTTCTTCGCTGTTAAGCCGCTTCTTCAGATTCTCAATATCAGCATCAACATCGGCAGTAGCTTTGCTGATTTCATCCTTAAATTTCTGTGTGTAAGCCTTTAATGCCTCATCACTGATGCCCTTAAGCTCCTCTTCATAGCTCTTAATTTCGTCGAGCACAGGCTGTAATTTTTTGATGTCGCGGTCGCTGCTTGTTCCAAATATTTTGGAGATTCCTTTAATAATGGAGTCTATCATAATGAAATAGGGATTGGGTTGGATGCAAATCCGGGATAAAATAGCTTTAGATGAATGAAGTGCCTCATGGCCGTAAATCATTCAAAAGCCTGAAAAATAAACAGATTGGCAATTTAAGGTTTCTGCGTGCAGGGTTCAATTCAATTATAGGTGATGACATACCTGCCTTAAATTACCCTAAAAGGCATTTACCGCCACCTAACGGATGCTGAGAGCAGTTATGATGCAGCAAAGAAAACGCCGGTTACCGGTGCTGCAAGAAACGAGCCAAAAGGGAGGCAATGCCGTGCTTCAGGTATTAAAAACGGAGCGGGTGAAAAAACGGAAACGGGTGTTTCGGTTTCAGTAAAATAAACCTTATTTTTAGGGTCTTTTATTTTTGCGATACCACGCGGCAGGCAATAAGTTTGCAATACAAAATTTTTTGGGCTGCGCCCGATATCGCTCAACAATTCACACACAGTTTCAAGTAAACCTTTAGAATACCCAGGATTCAGAAATGAAACGTACGTATCAGCCAAGTCGTCGTAAGCGGGCCAACAAGCATGGTTTTCGCTCCAGAATGGAAACCGCCAACGGACGTAAAGTTCTCAAGCGCCGTCGTGCCAAAGGCCGCCACAGGCTTACGGTAAGCGATGAGCGGGCAGCCAAATAATTCTGATTCGCACAGCCGGAACAAGCTGCCCAAAAACCGGATTCTCAGGGGGCGCGGCACTTTTGACCGGGTATTCAGGAACGGGACACGTTTGTCAGGTGCCGTTGTTGATGCCCGTTTTGTCGTTACAGAAGTGCCGGGCGGCTTGGTAAAAACAGGCTTCGCTGCAGGTCGTAAATCAGGCAAAGCATGGCAGCGAAATTACCTGAAAAGGCTTATGCGGGAAGCATGGCGCCAAAGTCAGCAACCGCTGAATCAGGCCAATGCACTACGGCAACCCGCCACAGAGCTTCATATTGTGCTCAGTGTTAAAAACAGAAATCCGGCATTTGAGCAGGTACTCAAAGATGTTAGGGCACATGTTAAGGCAATTTGCCTGAAAACCGGCTCACCGATGCAATAAACTGAAGATATGCTGCGCAATGAAACGGATCTTTGTTTTTCTGATTGACATTTACCGTGGAGGTATTTCCCCCTATTTCCCACCTTCCTGCCGGTACAGCCCTACCTGCAGCGCCTACGCCCGCGAAGCTATTCTGCTGCACGGCGCTCTGAAAGGAAGCTGGATGGCGCTGAAGCGCATCGGCAGCTGCCACCCCTGGAGCAAAGGCGGATTCGACCCGGTACCCGGTAGCGAAGCCGCAAAAAAATCAGCGCAGGAGCCCTGAACCACGCCGGTTCTGTTCTATCCCGTGCCTGCTAACGCTTAATCAAAACGCTTACTACCTTTGGATCGTAATCAAATTATAGGCATCATCCTCATCACTGTTGTGATGCTGGCGTGGATGTTCTACATGGCCCCCACCGATGAGCAGCTTGAGAGACAGCAGCGCGAACGTGAACTCCGGGACAGCCTCAATGCCGTGGAGCGAATCGACCGGCCTGCCATTGAGCGCGATATGGCTGAACTCCGGGAACTTGATCAGCCCCTCACCGCTCTCGGCGTATTTGGAAACACAGCCGTTACCGATACCATCACCACCGTGGTTGAGACACCGTTCCAGCGGTTCCTCTTTACCAACCTGGGGGGCGGACCCGCACAGATCGAGCTGGTAAATCACATCAGATACGACGGCGAACAGGTTACACTCCTGGCCGATACCACACGCTCAGCCTACAATCTCGGCTTCCTCTCTACCGAAAATTACAACATCGATACACAGGATCTGCTGTTCATCCCCCGCACAACAGCTTCCGAAATCAGCATTGGGCGCGGTGAGACTACCACCATTGTGTATGATCTCATTCTGGAAGACGGCCGAACCCTTACGTTCGAATACCTCATTTCAGGCGACGGCTACGAGCTCGGCCTCAGCATCCTGTTCGACGGCGTACGTGATCTCATCAGCGGCTCCTATTTCGAATTCGGCTGGCAGCCGCGCCTGCGCACCACTGAGCGGCAGAGAAATCAGGAAACACAGTATTCTGCTGCATTTGTATATGCCGGAGGCGCCCTTGACGACATCAACCTCACCTCCGCCGGAACCGAACGCCGCTCCATTACCGGAAACATCGGCTGGGTTGCCACCAAAACCAAATTCTTCACACAGATTATTCAGCCTGTAGGGGAAACCGACGGTGCCATACTCATGGCCGATGTCACCGGCCGGGATAACGATATCCGCACGCACTACCGCTCCATTATGCGCTCGATTGTGCCCGCCGACGGCGAGAGTCAGTTCCGCCTGTTCGTTGGTCCGCTCGATCACCGCCATCTCAACGAATTTCACACGGCGGCCTACGACATGGTCGATACCGGCTTCCGTTTCCTGCGCTGGTTTTCCGACCCCTTTGTAAACTGGATTGTACTGCCGTTCTTCGGTTTCTTCGGCAACCTGTTGGGCAACTACGGCCTGGTCATCATCCTGTTTGCGTTTGTAATTAAAATCGTGCTCTACCCGCTCACTAAGAAGAGCTTTGAGAGCATGGCCGCCATGCGCGAGCTGCAGCCGGAGATGAAGGCCCTGCAGGAGAAATACAAAGATAACCCGCAGGCGCAGCAGCAGGCTACCATGAAGCTGTTCAAAAAGGCCAAAGTAAATCCGCTCGGCGGGTGCCTGCCGAACCTGCTTCAGGCCCCTGTACTCATCACCCTGTGGCGCTATTTCCAGAATTCAATCGAAATCCGTCAGGAAAGCTTCCTCTGGGCAAGCGACCTTTCCGCACCTGATGTTATTATTCAGCTGCCGTTCACAATCCCGATTCTGGGTGATTTCATTGCCGGTTTTGTATTACTGATGTCGGCCACCATGGTGCTGCAAATGAAGATCAGCGGTCAGGGTGCCGCAGCCAACCCGCAGATGAAGATTTTCACTTACATTCTGCCGGTCGTGCTCTTCCTGTTCTTCAATCAGTTCGCCTCGGGCCTTTCGCTCTACTACCTGGTATATAACCTGCTCTCCATCGGTCAGCAGATGATGATCAACAAGCAAATCGATCACGTCAAAATGATGGAAACCGTCGACAAGAAAAAAGCGCGTCAGATGGCCAAAGAGCAAAAAATGGAAGAGCGAAAAAAAATTAAGGATACGCGCAATAAAGGCGAGTAATACCGGTTATATAGACATCATACAACAAATACCCCCTCATTATTAAAGGGAGCTTTCCTGACAGGAAGCTCCCTTTTTTTTGCATCAGTTTTTTTCAGGCGGCAAAACTCAACCGGACTTACCCCTCATCCTTTTTTGCGGCATCCGCCCTGGAATATTTCCCAATGAAATATCCGCACAGGATAAACACAAAAGGATAGGTCTCATACCAGCTTTCAAGGCCGGCCAGATTGAGTAAAATAAGCAGCAGGGCAAGGCCGGCTATAAATGCGAGGTCGTTTTTCATGGGCTGTGAAAGGTTTTATGAGTTTCGGGCGGGCGTATAACCCGGCCCTCAGGTCTCACAAAGTAAAGAAAAAAAGCCTGAAATTCAGCGACTCAACCCGGACACGGCTTCACGAACATTTCCAACCCAGATTTTTTTAGGGGGAACTCCGTGAGCATCACTGTCTTTCGTGCCGGTGAAAAACCCCAAACCTACGGCATGTCCCTTGCTTTTTGTTGTCGGCGCTCCCAATCCGCAATGTTGCCCGGACCCTAAAAATCCCACAAAAACCCGCGCCGCTGGCATCACCCGCCGGAAATCAAATTTATGCGGCTGAGCGGTTTTTGCTCTTGGTATTGGTGTACCGGCTGCCTGACAGGTATTCCTTAGTGAGCAGCAAGAGCTGGTCGGCCTGCATCAGCAGCCAGATGAGGCAGATGCCCTGTATCAGAATCCAGGCTTCGCGGCCCTGAAAACCGAGAAAGCCGATGTTGTAGGAGGGCGTCGAGAGCAGCAGGGCAATGCCGGCAGCGAGGCCGATCAGGAAGAAAAGCCACGAGAGCCTCAGAGAGGCAGTGCGCATCCGGCGCAGCTCCTCGCGGTAATCTGCTGCAAGGGCGGCTTCTGCGGCGGACGTTTCAACAGCCGGTACCTTCTGCTGTACCACTGATTCGGCTTCCAAAGCGGTGATGGCCGACATCACCTCATCATCGAAATCGGGGAAGGGCATGGGCTCGGCGCTTTTGCGCAGAAGCTGCTGCATGAGGCGGTCGTCTTCCGGGTTTTGGGGCAGGCTGTTCGGGTTCATGGCAGGTACAGGTCTTCGGGTTTCAGGCGGAAGGTTTTTTCGAGCAGCACGCGCATGTTCTGCCGCGCCCGGTACAGCAGCACTTTAACGTGAGATTCGCTCCAGGCCGTGAGTTGCGATATTTCGCGGATGCTGTAGGCCTCAAGATAAAACAGTTTGAGCACAAGGCTTTCACGGGCATCGAGCCGGGTCAGGGCCTGATTGATGTAGTAGCGCTGATGCGCATCCCTCAGCTCACCACCCGATTCCGGTGGCTGCAGATCGGGGATGTCGGCTATGTCGGCAAAATCAGCCGTGTGCTGCTGCTGCTCTTTTGCCAGTTTGAGCGCCTCACGAATCACAATCCGGTGAAGCCAGGTGCGGAAACTTGCCTCGCGCCGAAAGCTGCCGAGGTGCAGCCAGGCCTGCACGAAAGCCTGCTGCACCGCATCGCGGGCCGTGAAGGCATCTTTCAGCACGGAGAGGGCGATGCCCCAGGCGCTGTCTTTATGCAGGCGCACCAGGTGCCGGAAGGCATCCCGGTCGCCGGCAAGTACCGCATCGATGTAGGCTTCGGAATCGGGCATCAGCAGGGCAG
>NZ_JAIUMX010000124.1:0-9843 GCF_022565315.1 Cyclonatronum sp.
CGTAAACAAGCCAAAGGAAAACGCCGGTAGCAAAAATGGAAAACATCCCAAGGGAGAGGTCCTTGGCTGACTTCGATTTCCATGTTTTGATAACCTGAGGAAGAAATGAAATGGTTGTGCAGGTAGCCGCAAGAAGACCTACAACTGTTATCAGGGTGAATTCCATAGTTTGTGTTAATAAGTTGAAAGAGAGAAGGCGTACGGGGTTCTTTTTTGTGTCAGTGGGATGATGTACCGAAATGCAGTTGCCGCATTTCGATGCCATAAGAGGGCTCATGCCGCGTCCATGCGAGTAGGTACGTTCCCGGCTCACCCGGAACCGCTGCGAGCTGCGGAAAGCCCGAAAGCCGTGAGCTGCTCACCGGCAAATCGCTGATGATGCGGGCAACCGAAAAGCCGGTGCCGTCGGTTTTGCGGCTGAAGTAAACGGAAGCTATTCCCGGTTGGTCATCCGGCATTTCGAGCCAGACCAGAACAGCCTCCGAACCCGAAACGGCGCTGTTGACCCGCCCGAGAGCATCTCCAACGCTTAATCGTTGCGGCTCACCGAAATGCCGTTCGTTTAGGCTGCCGGTAGCGGTCATCACCCGGGCGTCGTTTTGCCCTGCTGTGAACCAGGCTGCGGTGAGAGAATTATCATGTACAAAAAGCTGCGCTCCGTTTACCGGGCAGCCGCCGATCTGCCAGCCGTCGCCATGGACCGGCACGGGCTCTGTCCAAATGCCGCTTTCCGGGCTGTATGAGGCTGTGTAGAAATCGCGCACTTCATCAAGGCTGCGGTTGCGGTAAATTACCCTGGCGGTATCTCCGCTGAAGGTCAGCGCGGTCGGGCAGCAGTCGCATACGCGGCTGTCGATTTCGTTTTTGTGGCTGATGCTGCCATCGCGGGAAAGCTCAGCCGAGCGCAGCGTCATTGCGCCGCCGTGGCTGTGCCCGTTGTGATGTACATGGCCGTCAGGCTCTGCTTCGCCCTCAAAGGCGGCGGCGGTGTTGCGACCGTCGAGCCAGGCAACCAGAACGCGCCCGTTGGGGAGCGGCTGCATCGAAACGAAGCCATGCTCAGAGGGGGAGCGGTCGAGATGGGGCGTAACCGGGGCCGACCAGTTCCGGCCGTCATCACTGAACGAGATTTGTACATGATAGGCGAATGGTCCGCCTTCGACCTTACGCAGCCAGTGCGCAGCGTAGTAGCCGGCGGGCGACCAGGTAACGGAGGGGAAATCGGCCCAGTTATCGAAGAAGTCGTCCCCCTCAAAAATAATGGAAGGCTCTGACCACTCTTCCCGCTCCAGGTGGCTGAACATGAGGGCGAAGCGGCCAGCCGCAGTTTCCTGAAGCCAGCTCATGAGGAGCTGTCCGTTCGCGGCAGCATGCAGAAAAGGGTACCGGGAACCTGCATCCGCCGGATGATCAGCTTGCAGAACCGTAACAGCCGGCTCAGAATCGGGTTTTGTGCAGGTGAGCATCAGCATAGCAGTAAACAGCAGAAAGAATCGCATTTAATTTTCAGCTTAGGTCTTCAGATGAAGCCGAAAGATAGAATTATTCTTTCATTAGCCTTATACAGATTTGGCTGTCATACGCCATTTACTGGCAGCCGTTTGGGAAAAAAACGGGTCTGAGCCTGATGTATATTAAAAAGATAACGCTGTTTGGAAGGGCTTTTACTTTAAATGTTTCAATCTGATTTACATAGATAAAAGCGCTTTTTGACATAAAATTCCTCATAAAGTTAGGCTAATAGGAGTTTGGGCATAAATAATGATTGACATGCAGTGGCATTGTAGAGAATTTAGCAACAGCTACTAACTGCTAACTAAATGCACACTAACTAAGCCTATATGCTTATGAAAAAAAGAATAACTACTATTGCAGCCTTAATTTTTTCGGGAACCTTGTTGTATGCAGGATCTGCTTCTGCCGAGCCCGTTTACAGCTCCATGGAAGAATTTATGGCTTCACCGGAGTACACCAAGTTTATTATTGATAACCTTTGGGTGCTGCTGGCAGCCGCTCTGGTTTTTATTATGCACCTTGGTTTCGCTTCGGTTGAAAGCGGAATGACAGCCGCGAAAAATACCGTAAATGTGATTTACAAGAATGTATTCATTCTTTGTACCGGTATTCTCGCCTACGGCTTCATCGGGTTTCAGATCATGTACCCCGGTGATTTTAACGGATGGTTCGGTTTTGGCGGCTTTGGGATCGGCTTCGACAGCTCTGATCCTGTTGCCTACCTCACACCGGCTTATGGTGAGGAAATGACCATCTGGACTGACTTTATCTTCCAGGCCATGTTTGCGGCTACGGCAGCGACTATCGTTTCCGGTTGCGTTACCGGCCGAATTAAGCTGCATGTGTTCATGATTTTTGGTTTCCTGCTGGTTGCCATTTCATACCCCATCACAGGCAGCTGGCTGTGGGGCGGCGGATGGCTCGACGAGCTGGGCTTCTATGATTTCGCAGGCTCAACCCTGGTTCACGGGGTAGGCGGTATTGCGGGTCTGGCCTGTATTATTCTGCTGGGTGCCCGAAAAGGCAAGTTCGCAGAAGACGGAACCATCAAACCAATTCTGGGCCATAACATCCCGCTGGCAACAGTTGGTGCATTCCTGCTGTGGTTCGGCTGGTTTGGCTTTAACGGCGGTTCGGTACTTAGTGCTGATCCGGTTGCTGTAAGCTTTGTGTTTGTAACAACCGCAATTTCTGCTGCGGCAGGTGCACTTAGTGCGATGCTGGTAACCAAGCTGTTTATCGATAAACTCGATGCAACCATGGCACTTAACGGCATCCTTGCTGGTCTGGTAGGTATTACAGCCGGTGCCGATGTAATTTCGCCGTTCTTTGCTGCCATCGTTGGTGCCATTTCCGGCGCAATTGTGGTGTTTGCTATCATTGGTCTGGACAAAATGAAGCTCGACGACCCTGTTGGCGCAGTTGCAGTACATGGCGTATGCGGTATCTGGGGCACGCTTGCGGTAGGTATTTTTGTGGCTGAGTTTTCAGTACTCACACAGCTTATCGGCGTAGTTGCCATCTACGGCTTTACCTTCCTGTTCGCGTTCGGCGTATTTGCTGCGCTCAAGTACACCATCGGAGTGCGTGTAAGCGAAGCGTTCGAAGCGCAGGGCCTTGATATTGCCGAGCACGGCGTTCCGGCCTACCCGAACTTTGCCGGAGTTGAAACCAACGGATTTGAATCTCCTGAACTCAAACCTGTGATGGATAAATAAATCCGGAACCCAACCGAATCACATCAATCGTTCAATCAAACAACTGCAAGAGGCCTTCGGATTTGAAAATCCGAAGGCCTTTATGAAAGGGTTAAAAGCTGTATTACTTGAAAACAGCATTTATCCCCAATCGCGCACGCGCCGCACCTTAACCGTTGTATCCTGTAAAATTCCCAAAACAATAAAAGCTACTGCAAGGCTTGAGGGGGCATGCATGGCTCAAATTAAACTCCTACAAATCACTGCTATGAAAAAAATAATTACTACCCTGGCCGGTATGGCCAAAGTTGCACTTATAAGCACTGCCCTTTTGGGTGTTGTGGCTACCGAAGCCGAAGCTCAGTTCGATATGAGCCTTGAGCTCAACAGCCGCTACGTATGGCGTGGTGCCGATTTCGGCAGCTCACCCAGCCTGATGCCGGAAGTAAGCTTTACTTACGGTGGTTTTGAAATCGGCGCCTGGGCCGCTTATGCTACCAACGGCAACCCCGATGGTACTGAAATCAACTTTTTTGCCGGCTACACTTTCGAGACCTCAGCCGGTGATTTCTCCCTGCATGTAACCGACTACTTCTTCCCGGATGAGCCCGTTTCTGTGTTCACCGGCGATGCGCACTTCGTTGAAATCGGGCTTTCCTACGAAACCGCGCTCTCCGAGAACACAAGCCTCGGCCTGAGCACCAACATGTTCGTGTATAACGACGACGACAACGCCATGTACCACGAAATTTCGCTCACGCAGGCCCTCGAAGATTTCGAGATCGCACTGTTCTCAGGCTTCACAACAGGGGCGACCGAGCTGTACGAAAACACACAGTTCTCTTTTATTAATGTCGGAGCAACCCTCTCCCGCGAGTTCACTGTAGGCGCAGCGACTCCGCTCGGCGTATCCGCCTCGCTGATTACCAACCCGCAGGCAGAGCGCATTTTCTTCGTATTTGGTGCTTCCATTGGGTTTTAGTACGGGTTACCTGTCGGACTGACACTTATTTTGGTATACCCCTCGGTCAGGCCGGGAGCTGTATCCTTCAGAACACAACTTGCTGGTTATGCTGGTTTTGTTCTGAAGGAAAGGCTTCCGGCCTGTACTTTTTCCGGCAGTGAACAGCAGTTTGGTTTGGCGGGTTGAATCAGGCTGAGTACCTTCACCCGTTACCAATCACGAAATTCATCTGATGTCTGATAAGCCGCAGAGCCGGATCCGCCACGAGAAAAGCCGCTTCGATGCCTACGACCCTGATGAGGTCGCTGAGCGCGTGCTTCAGGTTGGCGTCAAAAAAACACGCGCGGCTTTCCATAAAACGCTGATTTTGGGAACCCTCGGCGGCTGTTTTATTTCGCTCGGGGCGCTTTGGGAAGTTTATGTGCGCGCCCACCCCGCAGTTGACCCCGGCACAGCTTTTATCCTCGGGCCAATTTTCTATGCCATGGGCTACATCCTCGCGTTCATTGCCGGGGCCGAAATTTTCACAACTAACAACCTTGCGGCCATGAGCTGGGCTTCGGGTAAAGTCACGCTGTTTGAAATTACCCGAAACTGGACCCTTGTCCTCTTTGCCAATCTCACAGGGGCCGCCTTCATTGCGGGGCTGTTCTGGATGTCCGGCCTCGTGAATCAGTTCGATGATGCCCTCATCGATACCGCAAAGACCATCTCCGCCATGAAGGTCTCATTTACCCCGCTGCAAACCATCGTGATCGGCATTTTCGGGAACATGCTCATCTGTGCCGGACTCTGGCTTGCCATGGCCGGCCGCTCTGTTACCGATCAATTCTTTTCGCTGCTGTTGCCCGTCGCTGCCGTTCCGGCCATGAATTTCCAGCACTGTACAGGTAATATGTTTCAGTTTTTCCTGGCCCTCACCACCGAAACCGCAACGGTCGATCTCGACCTGCCCTCCCAAATCACCTTCTGGTCGGTATCAGCAAATCTGCTCTATGTGGCTGTTGGTAACATTATCGGCGGCGGGGTATTTATCGCGCTTGTCTATTATTTCGTGTTTATCCGGAAATAAAAAAATCACCCTTTAATTACCGCGAGCGGCTTCAGTTCCGTCACGATTTCGACCAGATCCTGCTGATTGGCCATCACCTGCCGGATATTTTTGTAGGAGGATGGGGCCTCATCCAGATCCCGCCTGCCGCGTACCGCATGAAGCACGCCCATTTTTTCGAGCTTCTGCTGCTCTGCTTTGAGATCGAGCTTTTTCCGGGCGGCATTGCGGCTCATCAACCGGCCGGCGCCGTGCGAGCACGACTCAAACGAAAGCGGGTTGCCTTTGCCGCGCACAATGTAGGATGGCGAACCCTGAGAGCCGGGTATCATCCCCAACTCGCCCAAACGGGCCCGGGTCGCGCCCTTGCGGTGCACGAGCACTTCCTCCCCGTAATGCATTTCCGTATCAGCAAAATTGTGCGGTTTGTTGATGAAGCCCGAAAAGCCAACATCACCCGCAACCTCACACACCGCTTCCTGCACCCGCTGCATCATCAGCCGGCGGTTGGCCAGCGCGAACTCAATGCAGAAACGCATCTCCGCCAGATAGGCACGAAACAGCGGGTCGTCATCACCAAAGAAGGAAAGGTCTTTGGGTACTTCATCCCCGCGCGCGGTAGTGCGCTCAACCGCAAGCCGGTGGTAATGTTCGGCCACCTGAAGCCCGATATTGCGCGAGCCCGAGTGAATCATGATCCAAACGAAGCCGTCGCTGCCCTGCTGCAGCTCGATAAAGTGATTGCCACCGCCGAGGGTACCAACCTGCCGCCGCGCCCGCTCAAACTCCCGCAGGGAAACCGGCGTCAGCCTTTCGCTGTCATCCGGCAGCGCGGGCATGCAGCTTTCCGGCTGGACTTCGCCGTGATGCTGAAACCCGACCGGCACCAGCCGCCTGATCAGTCCCATCATTTTTTTGAGGTCTTCGCCGCCAGTTCCGCGCAAATCCGTGCGCAGCGAGCACATGCCGCAGCCGATATCAACCCCGACCGCGTTCGGCACTACGGCCTGCCGCGCAGCAAGCACCCCGCCGATGGGCATCCCGAAGCCAAGGTGCGAATCCGGCATGATCGCGATATGATGAAACGCAAACGGCAGGTTCGCAAGGTCGAGCGCCTGCAACAGGGCACCATCCTCCAAATCATCAAGCCAGAGATACACCGGGATTTTCTCAGTCGAAATAACGCGTTTCATTGGGGGGGCTGTTTTCTTTTTATCGGGGGATGACGTCTGCCGTGCCGAATCCGAAGCTCCGTGACCGTTGGCTTTGGGGCTCCGGTGCTTCGGCAGGCTTACCGGCGGAAGAATATTAAACTACGAAGCTTCGGCCACAACATAAGTTGGGATTGTGCCCGCATCACCCTAATTTCAGGCTTTTTAAAACCCGTTCACTTTCTTTACAAATGCTATGAGTCCGACCCCGAACACGGCTACGGCCATTTTTCTGATTCAATGCCCCGATCAGCGGGGGCTTGTTGCCTCCATCAGCGGCTTTTTCTTTCAGCGGCAGTTCAACATCCTCAGCTGTCAGCAGTACTCCGATCTGCTCACCGGCAACTACTTCATGCGCATCGAGGTGGCCCTTGCAGACCTGCGCACCTCCCGCAAGCAGCTCGAAACCGACTTTGAAGGCTTCGGGCAAAACCTGAAGCTCAGCTGGTCGGTGCATTACACCGACGAAAAACAGCGGGTTGCGGTTCTGGTTTCAAAAACCTCGCACTGCCTGTACGACCTGATGCTGCGCTGGAAGGAGGACGAGCTCGACTGCGACATCCCCCTCATTATCAGCAACCATCCCGACCTTGAGGCCGTTGCGAATCAGTTTAAGGTGCCGTTCCACTGTCTGCCCGTAACCGCAGCAACCAAACCGGAGCAGGAGCAGCAGATCCGCCGCCTGCTCGAAACCCATCACGTAGATCTTGTGGTACTTGCCCGCTACATGCAGGTGCTCTCGCCGGAATTCGTGCGCGACTGGAACGGGCGCGTCATCAACATCCACCACGCGTTTTTGCCGGCTTTTCAGGGTGCAAACCCGTATCAGCGGGCTTATGAGCGCGGCGTGAAGATGATCGGTGCAACGGCGCACTATGCCACCGAAGATCTCGATGAGGGCCCCATCATCGAGCAGGACGTACAGCGGGTGATGCACGAAGAAACCCCGGCCGAGCTCAAGCAGATTGGCCGCGATGTGGAGCGCATCGTGCTTTCCCGCGCAGTACAGGCCCATCTGGAGCGCCGCATTATCGTGTCGGGCCGCCGTACCATCATTTTCAGAGGCTGATTTTTATCACATAAAAAAAGCCGGTACCGGAAAAATCGTGCATCACGAAATCCGGTACCGGCTTGTTTATTTTGGGGGAAGGGCTTCGTGCCCCTACTGCTGACCGCCGCCCATCAGGAAGCGGTAGAACTCGCTGTCGGTGGAGAGAATCACGGTTGTGTTTTCATCCATCGTTTTTTCGAAGGCTTCCATGGTGCGCAGGAACTGGTAGAGCTCGCGCGACACGCGGTTGCGGTTGTAGGCCTCGGCGTAAATGCGGGTCGCTTCAGCATCAGCACGGCCGCGGATTTGCTGCGCCTCACGGCGGGCTTCCGAGCGGATTCGCGCAAGGTCGCGCTCCATCTCCCCGAGAATCACACGTGCCTCGCCCTGACCTTCGGAGCGGAACTGATCGGCAATCCGGTTACGCTCAGAAATCATCCGGTCGAACACATTTTGCTGCACCGCTTCCACATAATTTACGCGCTTAAAGCGGAAATCGAGGATGCGGATACCCAGATCCTGAACCCGCGCATTGGCCCGCTCGAGTACCAAAGCTTCAATAGCATCGCGGCCAATAGTGATTTCCTCGAGGGTTTCGATATCATCAAGGAAATCTTCGGTTACTTCCGGCTCGCGGTTGGTTGAGCGCACGAGGTCGAGCAGGTCGTTGCTCGCTACGGCATTACGGGTTTCCCCGTCGAGGATGTCATCGAGCCGCGACTGTGCCCCGCGCTCATCCCGGAGGCGCAGGAAAAACTGCAGCGGGTCGGTGATTTCCCAGCGGGCGAAAGTATCCACAAAAATGAATTTCTTGTCGCTTGTCGGAATCTGATTGGCGTCGCCGTCCCATTCCAGAAAACGGCGGTCGAAGAACTGCACTTTCTGAATAAAGGGGATTTTGAACTGAAGGCCCGGACTGGTGATGGGCTCACCTACCGGGCGGCCAAACTGCGTTACGATTGCCTGGTTTTTTTCATCAACGATAAAAGCTGAGTTGAAGCCGACAAACAGGATTACTACGGCTGCAATAATGAGGATGGTATTTTTCATAATCAGTTACCTCCTCTTCTGTTCTGGTCGAGATTGAGCAGCGGCAGTACATTGTTGCCTTTTTCATCCACGATTATTTTGCTGCCCATGCGCGGCAGGATGCGCTCCATGGTTTCGAGATAGAGCCGCTGCCGGGTAACCTCAGGCGCCATCACATATTCTTCAAACACGGAGGTGAAGCGGGCTGCATCACCGAAGGCGTCGTTCACCCGGTTCAGGGCGTAGGCCTCGGCCAGCTGAATCATCTCGAGGGCTTCCCCGCGGGCCCGGGGCACTTCGCGGTTGTACTCGGCTTCAGCCTGATTGATGAGCGTTTCCCGCTGCTGCTGCGCCTGGTTCACTTCGTTGAAGGAAGGCTTAACCGGGTCAGGCGGGTTTACATCCTGAAGTACGATCTGATCGATACGGATGCCGTTCTCGTACTCATCGCACATGGCCTGAAGCAGCATTTCGGCTCGGGTTGCCACTTCCTGCCGGCCAACGGTGAGTACTTCGTTTACCGTGCGGTCGCCCACGATTTTGCGCATCACCGATTCAGACATCACCCGAAGGGTTTCATCGGCATTGCGAACGCGGAAAAGGTAGCGGTAGCTGTCCACGATGCGGTACTGAACCACCCATTCCACATCGGCGATATTGAGATCGCCGGTAAGCATCATGGATTCATCCACAAAAGGAGCCTTGCTGTAGGTCGTACGCTGACCCGACTGAACCGTACGGAAGCCGAATTCCTGCTTCAGCTGCCGCTGTACCGGTATTTTGTAGAGGGTTTCAATGCCGAAAGGCAGGATGAAATTCAGGCCCGGCTGTACGGTCCGGTTGTATTTTCCGAGGGTTACCACAACGCCTTCCTCTTCGGGGGCGATGGTGTAAACGGAGCTCCAAAGCCCGATCAAAACGAAAATGACAAGCAGCACTTTCAGAAAATGCTGCCTGAATAATTTGATTTCCGGGGGAAGATCCCCCATAGAGAATTCTGGTTTTTTTGCCATAAGTTGTATAAGGTTGAAAGGGGGGGAGTCCAGATAAGCAAAATGCTTCAGGAAATGTCCCCCCAAGTGAGGCTGATAAAATATTGCCGCGTACTTGTTGGTGCTGCTTCCGGATGCTGCACCTTGTGACCTAAAAAAAGCCGCCGCAGCAGCTTCTACGAACCGACAGAAACACGGTTAGGACTCATAGCGGGGCAAGTATAAATATTTTTATAATATACGCCCATTTACGGGCAGGTTCATGCGGAATTAAAGCCGGGGCCTTATTATTGACTATGGGTATAACATTATTTGAAAAAATGACAGCATGAA
>NZ_JAIUMX010000125.1:0-9788 GCF_022565315.1 Cyclonatronum sp.
CATAGCGGGGCAAGTATAAATATTTTTATAATATACGCCCATTTACGGGCAGGTTCATGCGGAATTAAAGCCGGGGCCTTATTATTGACTATGGGTATAACATTATTTGAAAAAATGACAGCATGAAGATAAACAGCACCAACTTAGCCAAAGCTGATTTACTGGAATCAGAATCATTTATACGGGAGTATGCCGAAGAGACCGCAAATCTGAGTAAAAAAGAGGCGGCACACCGTATAAGCGAAATTGCGGCACAGGCGGAGGTGCATCCGCTTCAGCAGTGGCATCCGGAAACGGAAGAACTTCTTTGGGCGGCCAAAGCCGCATGGCGCAACAGCAACCGCTGCATCGGTCGCCTGCACTGGCGCTCCCTGCACCTTTTCGACCGCCGCGATATTACCGGAACCGATGAAGCATACGAAGCCCTGCTTGAGCACCTGCGCTTTGCAACCAACGGCGGGCGCATCCGCTCAACCATTTCAGTATTCTCAAACGAGCTGCAGGTCCTGAATCCACACCTGATACGTTTTGCGGGCTTTCGGGAAGCAGACGGCAGCATTACTGGCGACCCTATGCTGGCCGGTTTTACCGATTTTGTGCTGAAGCTCGGCTGGAAGCCGCGCAGGCGCGGGCCCTTCGAATTCCTGCCGCTTGTGTTGCAGCGGCAGGGCGAAGCACCTCAGCTGTTTGAGCTGCCCAACGAGCCGGAGGTAGCCCTGCGTGTGCCGATAAGCCACCCTGAGCTGGATTTCAGCCCGCTGGGCCTTCAGTGGCATGCCCTGCCGGTTATCAGTAATATGGACCTCGCATTCGGCGGGCTGCGCTTCCACACAGCGCCCTTTAACGGCTACTACATGGGCACCGAAATAGGGGCACGAAATCTCAGCGATGTAAGCCGCTACAACAAGCTGCCGGAAGTTGCCCGGATCATGGGGCTCGATACAAGCCGCGACCGAAGCCTCTGGCGCGACCGCGCCCTGGTTGAGCTGAACCTTGCCGTGCTGCACTCCTTCGATCAGGCCGGGGTAAAAATGGTGGATCACCACACGGCAAGCGAACAGTACCTGCAGTTCGAAGCGCTCGAAGCCCGGCAGCAACGCGAAACCACCGGCGACTGGGCCTGGCTGGTGCCACCCGTATCGGGCAGCGTGTCGCCCCTTTTTCACAAAGAAATGCGCAACCTGATAAAAACCCCCAACTATCTCATGCGCGACGAGCCTTACCCCGTAAAAAAGACGTTAAACAGCAGGGGTTGTCCTTTTAAAAAATAGTTTCACAAACTTTTTGAAAGCGTTTATCTGGTGATTATTATTACATGCTCTGTCTTTTTGAAAAGAGGCAGAAGAAGATGTTAAACTAAATCATCAAAAAAATTGAAATCCATGAATAAATCCCTTGTAATTACCTTCCTTCTTGCGGGCCTTTTCCTTACCGGCTGCTATAATGCCCGCGTAACGACCGGTCTTGCCCCCTCAGCTCAAACCGTTGAAGTAGCCTGGGCACACAGCTTCCTGGGCGGGCTCGTGCCGCCAAACGTGGTAAACGTAGCACAGCAGTGCAGCAGCGGCGTAGCTTCGGTTGAAACCAAGCTGTCGTTTCTGAACCTCGTAGCCAATGCCATCACCTTTGGCTTGTACAGCCCGATGCACATTACCGTTACCTGTGCCGCATCTTCCGCAGAAATCCCTGCTGATGCTCAGCGCCTTGCCGTTGAAGCAGGTCAGGAGTTCAACGAGCAGGCCCTTCAGCAGCTGCTCACCGACGCTGCCCGCCTCTCGGCCGAGCATCAGGCACCGGTTTACCTGCACCTGAACTAATCCTGAATTCATTCCGGATTCAGCTTTAAGCCGGAAATCCATAAAAAAAGCCCCGGTCAGCTAAGCGCTGCGCCGGGGCTTTTTTTTGATTTTGTTTCGGGTGATGGCTTCAGAAGCCTCATCCGGTTTTGGTTATTTCACCAGCATCATGCTGCGGGTTTGTACGAAATCACCGGCCTGAAGGCGGTACACGTACATACCGGAGGCCAGGCGGCCAGCATCAAAGCTTACGGTGTGCGTGCCGGCGGTGTAAAGCCCGCTTGCGAGGCGGGCAACGAGCTGACCCTGCAGGTTGTACACTTCCAGCCTTACTTCAGCCGCTTCGGGCATCTCCCAGCGGATGGTTGTGCTGGGGTTAAACGGGTTAGGATAGTTCTGCTCCAGCACAAAAGCTGAAGGAACTGAGCCTTCTGTTTCGGTATCTACCGTTACCTGATTGTTGAAGTACACAACAGGCATCGTAATGAAAGGCGCGGTGAGGGTAACAACGCGGTTGATGCCACCCTCTTCTCCTACGGCATTAAGCTCCCAGCCGCCGTTAGGCATGGCGCGGCCGTCGCCGGCCTGCATGAAGTATTTGTACTCGAAGCGGCGGCCCGGCTCTCCATCGAGGAAAAGCTCTGCTTCAAAAACGGAATCGCCGTTTTGCTGCAGCACGTACTCCGGGTTGAGGCCCCATGCGCCGAAATTTCCGCGCACAAAAACCTGATCGCCGGCATCGGGCTGAAAAGTACCTTCGGCCTTCATCACTGACATATCAATACGGAAGGTCACCATGCTGAACGGTCCGTCGGCTTCGAGGCCGGTGCCGTTCAGGCTCACAACGGCAGGGCTGTTTTCTGAGGTGCTTTCGATACTCAGGGTGCCGGAAATTTCACCGAGCTCCATCGGGCTGAAGCTTACCACAAATTCGGTGCTTTCACCGGGGCCGAGCGTAACAAGTGCACCTTCAGCAGAGAAGGAAGCTGAACTCAGGCTAAAGCCGGTAATTTCAATCGTTTCATCACTGCTGTTGGAAACCGTTACGGGCAACTGAGCGCTTTGACCCTGCTCCACTTCACCGAAGCTGAGGCTGCGGGGGTTGGCAATCAGGCCGTCTTCCGGACCTACAAGCAGCGAAAATTCCAGCATGGTGCTCAGGTTGGTGAGGTCGTTGCTGCGAACCAGCGTTGTAGCCGTGTACTCGCCTTCTTCAATTTCGGTTGTATCGAAAGTGAGGATGAGTTCAAGGCTTTCACCGACGGGGATGCTGCCTGAGGCAGGTGTAATCGAACTGAGGAACAGGGAGCGCTCAACGGCGCCGATCAGCTCGATTTCACCGGTCCAGACGGAGCTGCTGCCGGTGCTCCACCCATGGCCGATCCAGATGTTCAGATCGTCAAGAAGCAGGGGTGCAGGGATGGTGATGGTGGTGTTTACGGGCGTTCCCGGTGCGCTCTGGTTTCCGGTACCCCAGGGGATGCGGGTGCCTGAAGGCCCAAAATCACTGAAACCGCCAACCTGCAGTACAACAGTTTGTGTGTTCACTTCCTCACCATTCGTGAAAATAATGGCAAGGTCGCTGGCCCAGGTTTGCCCGCCGGCCTGATTAATCACAAAGTTTCCGCGCACGGCGCTGAGCTCATTTGTGAGGCCATCACCCGTTACATCAAAAAACTGTCCGCCGCTGGCAGTCAGGTTTTCAAATTCGAAGGTCACGGAAGGCAGTTCATCATTCAGAATGAACGCGTAGGTGTCGTTTGCGGTGCGGTCTTCGATCAGGGCGAGGTCGGCAGAGAGTAGCGGACCCCGGGCGCCTGTTTCCCAAAGGTGATAGCGCTGGCGGGCACGCTCGGCGGCGCGGGCCTCTTCACTCGTTGCAGGCGCTGCCATTGCGCTCAGGCCTCGGGTATTTTCAGGTGTAAAGCGCCTTTCGTTCAGGAAGGAAGGCAGCACAAAAGTGAGCAGGCCCTCGCCGGTATTGGTGAGCGTGAGGGTTCTCTGGGTTACGCTGTTTTGCGGCATAACCAGGTCGAAGCTGGTTTCGCTGAACGTAATTCGTGGCGAGCCGTCGGTTGAGGCGTTTACCACATTGGAAACGCCCGACTCATTTCCGAAGAAGTCGCTCGCCACAATAGCGAAATAATATTCGGTTAAGGGGGTGAGGTCCTCCACTGTAAATACTTCTGCGGTGCCTGCCTGCAGCGGGCGGCGAACGCCTTCTACCGGAGTTGCCTCCTCAAAGTTGGAGGCGTTAATCGGGCTCTCAGAAACGCGGAGGTCGTAATTGCCGGCGCGGCCTTCATCCCCGCTGCCGCCCGGCGCGGTCCAGCTGAGGGTGATGCTGTTTTCGGTTGGGAGGCCAACAACGGCAAGATCGGTGATGGTTGCCGGCGGGATGCCGTCGTCTTCACCCGGCCCGGGAAAGCTGAGGCCGGAGTTCTCAAAAATCCAGTCCTCAAAATAGGAAACCCGCGCGTACATACCCATGTGGGTAGGCCCAGCACAGCCGGTACCCCAGCTGGTGATACCGGCAACCACATAGCCAACAGGGCTGCTGTCGTCGGGTACCACAAGCGGCCCGCCGCTGTCGCCCTGGCAGGCATCTACCCCGCCCACGCCCCAAAGTCCGGCGGCGAGCATATCATCGGTGATTGTAACATTGGGGTAACCCACCTGCGCCTGCTCGTTCGATACAATCGGCACTTCGGCCCATTGCAAAATAGAGGGAGCGGGCCCGCCGGAGAACAGACGTCCCCAGCCGGTAATAATGGAAGGCACGTCTTCATCTTCAAAACCAAGCAGGTTGTGCATTTCGGTAGAAATGGGGGCGATGGCAACATTGGGATCGCTGAGATCGAGCGGTTCGCCCAGGCGCAGCAGGGAGATGTCACGGCCCTGGGTTACGCTTACATATTCGGGATGATTGATAATCTGCACGGCCTGGCGATCCTGCCCGGAGGTATCGTTTTTGTTGGTAACGCCGGCACGGATAAAGGCAGAGCCGCCGATACAGTGGGCTGCGGTGAGAATCCACTCGGCATCAATTACAGTGCCCCCGCAGTACTGAGAGCCCGCAGCGGTTACAAGGGCTACGGTCCAGGGGTAGTCGGCGATATCGGCATCTTCGCCGCCTACGATCTTACCGATGCGTAAACCAACCATCTCATACATCTGCTGAAGATGGCGGCGCTCTTCAGGGGTAAGAACGAGGGTATCAAGGTACTGGGAAATTATTTCGGGATCTTTGATAAACTGCGCTTCAGCATTTTGTGCCGGCAAAACCGTAAGCAGAAGCAAGCTAAAGAGTATTACAGTAAAAGAGTGTTTCATCAGATTGAGTTGTGGTTAATGATAGCGATGAACTGTACCCTACAGCAATAAAATCATGCTGTCTGTAGCTATACAGGGAGCTATAATGTTGGCTTTTCTTATGGCTTTTGCTCTGTCGCAGCCTGAGTATTCGGGGCAGGTAAAGTCAGTTTACGCAGAAATGGGTACAGCTTTAAATGTTAGTTAAACACCATATGTTTTACAAGTAAAAAAAGCAAGCTTAATGGATAAGCCGCTTTATCGCGAACGGTAACAGTTCACGGGTAATTGGTTAATTATGGTAGGCCAAAAACTGAAAAGCGCTTTTCTGTTAAGGGTTGAAATGCGCAGAAAAAAAGAATTTCGGGAGCTTTCTTTGGAAGCGGTTTTGTGTTTACTGAGTGTGCTTCAGGGCAGCATGAGCATAGTTTTGGCGAAATAGTACCTGAAATTGCCCTCATAAAAGCTTAAATTCACATACTGTTATTAGATTATGACCTATGCAATTACAGCTCCCTGATGTAATGCAGCTTAACCTCTTTCACCCCCCATTTTACACGACACTTGCCGGGCCGTATGCCGGCATAAACCAATACGCAAAACTACTTTTGGATTTGAAGGACGCACTGATGATATGAGAAAAAAAGAGAAACGTTTCCCCGACTGGACGAAAACAGTTGTGGGCCTGTGCCTGGGCTTGATTGGCTTTATGATTCCCCTTTTTGTTCACTTCGACGGGCTTTCGTTTGCCGGCCATCTCACTTTGGGGATATTCCTGGTTGCGGCGTCGTTCTGGATGCTGGAGCCCATCCCCATTTATGCAACTTCCATGCTGGTTATTTTCCTGCAAATTGTGCTGCTGAGCACGCAGGGGCCGCTTTTTCAGGATTCATCCCTGCCGGAGTTTCAGCTTGAAGCGGCCGCACAGGAGCAGGTCTGGCAGGTGCCCGATTCGGCCGTTGACGGCAATCAGCTCTGGCTTCGAAAGGGGGCAAGGAGTTCCGAGGCGATTCAGATAGAAGTGGTTGAAAGCGAAGCCGGTTTCACCTTTGTGCGCAGCGGTGAGCTGAGCGAAGGCACTGCCATTGTTTCGGATGTGAACCACAAACTGGTAGGCTACACCCCGGCATCATACACCCTATTTTTGGGTACGCTCGCGAGCCCCATCATCATTCTGTTCCTCGGCGGTTTCATGCTTGCGGCAGCCGCAGTGAAATACAACCTTGATAAGAACCTTACCAACGTGCTGCTCAAACCCTTCGGTCAGAAACCGATGTTCATTATTCTCGGTTTGATGCTGGTAACGGCCGTACTATCAGCTTTTATGAGCAACACGGCTACTACTGCGATGATGATGACGGTCGCCATCCCCATCGCCCTGCAGATTGACACGAAAGATAAATTCCGGATTATTCTTGCCCTCAGTATCCCGATTGCGGCCAACCTTGGCGGTATGGCTACGCCGATCGGAACCCCGCCCAACGCCATCGTGATTTCGGCGCTCAATCAGCAGGGCATACAGCTGGCTTTCGGTACCTGGATGCTGATCGCAACGCCGCTGGTAATTGTAATGCTGCTGGCCGCATGGGGGCTGATGCGCTTTTTCTACCCGCCAACGGTAACAAGTTTTAAGCTACAGCTCGACAGCGCCTTTGAGAAATCGCCCAAAGCGATCATCATGTACGCTGTTTTTGCACTTACGGTGCTGTTGTGGGTTACCGAGGCGCAGCACGGCATACCGAGCGGCATGGTCGCTTTCCTGCCGATTATGGCCCTCACCGTGAGCAGCGTACTCGAGAAAGAAGACATCCGGAAGCTTCCCTGGGAAGTGCTCTGGCTGGTAGCCGGCGGTATTTCGCTCGGCCTTTCGATGGAAAACACAGGCCTGGCCGTATGGCTGGTTTCCAGCATCAGCTGGGATGTGCTGCCGCAGATTATGCTGCTGCTGGTGTTCGGCTTTGTAGCCCTGATGCTTTCCAACTTCCTGAGCAATACTGTAACCGCAACGCTGCTCATTCCGCTGGCCGTGAGCATGGGTACCTCGGGTATAGCCGGTGAAGGCTTCAGCCTGGTTATTTCTGCCGTGCTTATCGGTATGGCCTGTAACATGGCGATGCTGCTGCCTATTTCCACCCCGCCTAATGCTATTGCCATGAGTACCGGTTATATTAAAACAGCCGATATGGTTAAAATCGGCGGCATAATCGGGATTATTGGCCTGTTTGTGGCGCTTGCCTACGCGGTGCTGTTCTGGCCTGCCGTTCTTTTATAAACATTTGAGGAGACTGACCTATGTCAACAATTTATATTTTATGTGTTGAAGATGAGCCCGAAGTTCTGGACGTTGTTGTTCGTGACCTCGCAGCGCTCGAAGACGTTTTCCCTATCGAAATGGCGGTTTCTGCTGAAGAAGCCCGTCAGATCATCAAAGAAATCGAGGAGAACGGTGATAAAATCGGCCTTGCCATCTGCGATCACGTAATGCCCGGAGATAAGGGCGTTGAGCTGATGATTGAGATGCAGAACGAGCCCTTCACCGAGCGCACCCGCAAGGTGCTGCTCACCGGGCAGGCCGGCCTCGATGCTACCATCGAAGCCGTTAACCATGCCCGACTCAACCGCTACATCGCAAAACCCTGGGATCCCGAAAATCTCATGAAAGTTGCCATTGATGAACTCACAACCTATGTGATTGAGGCAGAAAAAAACCTGCTTCCGTTCATGAGTTCGCTCGATGCACGGCGGCTTCAGGAGGCGATCCGTGCCAGAGGCAGCATATCTGATTATTAACGCTGTGCATGTTTCGTGGTTCAATGAGGCCTGCTTTATGAGCAGGCTTCACTCCGTGATGCTCAGTCAGGATTTCTGAAGATTGTAAACCGTACTAAATTTATGGCAGGTGATGAAAGCCGCATGCGGCTGCTAAAAAATTCACGGGAAAGGGTGAAAGGTCAGATTCCGCCCCTCGAGTTTGGTTCTGCAGGCCGCAGACTCGATAAAGAAGCGTTTGTAAAAGCAATTAAGGAACTTTTGCCGGGTTCGGAACTGCTTTCGCGGCATCATCAGGTGTATGAGGAAGGAGAGGTCATTCTTCGTGAAAATCAGGAAAACCGCCGCCTTTTTGTGATTCTGACCGGCTATGTGAAGCAGCTCAAGAAGCATGATGATTTCGAGATAGCCATAGACCTGCAGGGCCCGGGTGATTTTATGGGGCTTCTGTCGTTCACCACGGGGCAGCCTGTTTTCACGACCGCCCGTGCAGGCGGCAGGGTGGAAGTGCTTCGTGTGGGGCAGTCATCCCTCGATAAAATTCAGGACAGCTACCCGGAAATCAGCAAGGTGATTCAGGGCCTAATTTTCTATAACCTGAGCGAGCGCTACCGGCGTGTGGTAACCCTGCACATGGAAATTGCACAGCTCTCGCGCGAGCTCGAAAAAGAGCGCAACACCCTGCGCAATACCATCACCGAGCTGGAGCAAACGCGCAACCTGCTCATCAATCAGGAAAAAATGGCGACCCTGGGTGAGCTCACTGCCGGGCTTGCGCACGAAATCAACAACCCGGCATCGGCCCTGCTGCGCTCGGTTGACTACCTCACCCGCGTGCTGCCCGAAATGGCCGAGCAGGCCGGTGCCCTGCCCGATACCGGCATGGTGCGTACCTTCCTGGAAGCAGGCCTCAACCGCGAAGTACAAAGCACAGACGATCAGCGCAATAAAATGCGGGAAATTCAGAAAAAGTACCCGCATCTAAACCGCTCAACCGTTCGGGATATGGCCGAGCTGAATACCGAAATGCTGGCCAAAATTGATTCCTTCGCCCAAAACAGCGATAAGCCGCGCTCACTGCGGCTGCTGCTCGACAGCCATCAGGCCGGAGTATTTTTGGGCAGCATCAAACTTTCAACCGGCAGGATTGGTCATCTCGTGAAAAGCCTGAAAAGCTACAGCCGTGATTCGCGGGCGGAGCCTGAAGTGGCAGACATCCGCCTCGGCATTCAGGAAACCCTCATGATTATCGGAAACCGCCTGCGCGATATTGAGGTGAGTGTTAATCTGCCCGAAATCCCGATGGTGCGCTGCTATGTGGGCGAGCTGAACCAGGTCTGGACCAACATCGTTATTAATGCCTGCGATGCGATGGATGATACGGGCAGGCTTTACATCAACTGCGGCACCTCGGCAAACGATATGGTCTGGGTTACCATTGCCGATTCAGGGCCGGGGGTTCCGGACAACCTGAAAGCGAAAATCTTTGATTCCAGCTTCACAACCAAAACAGCCGGCGGCGAATTCGGCCTGGGGATTGGCCTCGCCATCACCCGTAGCATCATCCAGAAGCACAGCGGTACCATAAGCGTGCGGGATCGTATGGGCGGCGGAGCCGAGTTCATCATTCACCTTCCCGTTTACAAAAAAATATAGCGGTCAGTCCGTCATTTTATCGCATAAGGTCACACAACGGTCTGCGAACGGCTGATAACTTAGTTGTGGGGATGATGCTCAGCAGTTGCCTCTGGTGCCCATAAACCCGGGCACTTTCTGGCGTGGCACAATCCGGGCTTCCGCAGTTTTTCGGAACCAGCCTTTTTTTAGCATGAGGGAAACCTGTGCAGCAGGGGGCAGCCGCAGCTCCGCTGAAACAAATATGGTTACACCGTCCTGACTATATTCGGCAAA